>JAYSCA010000682.1:0-1908 GCA_041915165.1 Ideonella sp. | reverse complement strand
CGTAGCGGCTGAACACCCGCACGCGGCCCGCCCGGTCGAACAGGTAGGAGCCGGCGGTGTGGTCCACCGTGTAGGTCGACGGTGTCTTGCCGGGCACCTTGGCGTAGAAGATCTTGAACTCCTTGGCAGCGGCGGCGGTTTCCTCCGGCGTGCCATGCAGGGCCAGGAAGTCGCTGCCGCCAAAACTGCCCATGTAGGCCTTCAGAATCTCCGGCGTGTCGCGCTCCGGGTCCACGGTGACGAAGATGCTCTGCACATCCTTGCCGGCCTCGCCCAGCTGCTGCTTGACGGCGGCCAACTCGGCCAGGGTGGTGGGGCACACGTCCGGGCACTGCACATAGCCGAAGAACACCACGACCACCTTGCCCTTGAAGTCGGCCAGGGTGCGCGGCTGGCCGTTCATGTCCGTCAGGTGCAGCTCGCGGGCGTAGGTGGCGCCGGTGATGTCAATGCCCTTGAAGGGGGCGTGGGCCGGCACATCGCCGCCTTTGAAGACCTGCCCGTCACAGGCGGCCAGGGTGAGCGTGGAGAGGGAGGCCAGGAGCGCGTGACGGCGGGACAGGGTCATGGTCGGATCAGGATGGCCCCAGCCAGGGGCTGATGTAGTGGTCCAGCAGCAGCGCCGCGAACAGCAGCGACAGGTACAGGATCGAGAACCAGAAGGTGCGGCGGGCCAGCGCCTCGCTGTACCGCCGCCAGAGCCTGAAACCATACACCATGAAGCACAACCCCAGCGTGATCGCACTCACGAGGTAGATCCAGCCGCTCATGCCGTAGATGAAGGGCATCAGCGTGCCCGCCAGCAGCACCACGGTGTACAGGAAGATGTGCAGGCGGGTCAGCTCGGGCCCGTGGGTGACCGGCAGCATGGGCAGGCCGGCCCGGCGGTAGTCCTCCATCCGGTACAGGGCCAGGGACCAGAAGTGCGGCGGCGTCCAAAGGAAGATGATGAGGCACAGCAGCCAGGCCTCGGGCCCCACATCGCCCCGCACCGCGGCCCAACCCAGCACCGGCGGCATGGCCCCGGAGGCCCCGCCGATCACGATGTTCTGCGGCGTGCGGGGTTTGAGCCACAGGGTGTAGACCACCGCATAGCCCACGAAGGTGGCCAGGGTCAGCGCCAGCGTCAAGGCATTGACCCACAGCAGCAGCAGCGCACTACCCAGGGCACACAGGCCCAGCGAAAAGGCCAGCGTCTCCCGCGGCGACAGTTCGCCCCGCGCCGTGGGCCGCCAGGCGGTGCGCTGCATGCGCCGGTCCAGCTCGCGCTCCACTAGGCAGTTGAAGGCGGCCGCCGCGCTGGCCACCCACCAGATGCCGGCCGTGCCGGCCAGCAGCACCTGCCAGTCCGGCCAGCCGGGGCTGGCCAGCAGCATGCCGATGACCGCGCAGAACACGATCAGCTGGACCACGCGCGGCTTGGTCAGGGCATGGAACTGACGCCACTTGTGGCGCCAGCGGACCAGCGCGGTGGGTGCAGAAAGGGCTTGGGTGTTCATGGCAGCACCACCTGTTGCGGCGCCCGCCAGGCTGGCCGTTCAGCCGCCTGCGGGACAGTGACAGAACGCGGCTCACGGCGCGCCAGCAGGCCCACCAGTGTGGCCACCAGGGCTGCGGCCCCCACCGAATGGAGCAGCGCCCCTGCCAGCGGCCACTGCAGCACCACGTTGCCGATGCCGGTCAGGGCCTGCAGCGCCAGCAGGCCGCCCAGGGTGGCCGCGCAGCGGTGGTGGGCCGCCCCCCGGCGCCACAGGGCCACGGCCAGGGCCGTGATGGCCATCGCCACCGCCGCGGCCATCAGCCGGTGGGCCCAGTGGATGGCCACCAGCGCCTCCCAGCCCAGGTAGCCGCCATGGTGGGCCCGGCCCAGCTCGCGCAGCAGGGTGAAGCCCTGGTCAAAGTCCGCCT
>JAYSCA010000681.1:0-1909 GCA_041915165.1 Ideonella sp. | reverse complement strand
CCGCGCCGGGACCACTTCCCGGCCCAGCTCTCCGGCGGCGAGCAGCAGCGCGTGGCCATCGCCCGCGCCATCGTCAAGCGGCCCGACGTGCTGCTGTGCGACGAGCCCACCGGCGCGCTGGACTACCAGACCGGCAAGCTGGTGCTGGAGGTCATCGCCCGCATCAACACGGAGCTGGGCACCACGGCGGTGGTGATCACGCACAACGCGGCGATTGCCGGCATGGCCGACCGGGTGGTCTACCTGGGCGATGGGCGCATCCAGAAAATCGTCGAGAACAGCCACAAGCTGTCGCCGTCGGAACTGGCCTGGTAGCCGGCGATGAAGGCGCTGAACCTCAAGCTGCTGCGCGACTTGCGCCTGATGTGGAGCCAGGCGCTGACCATCGCGCTGGTGGTGGCCAGCGGCGTGGGCGGCTTCATCACCACGCTGTCGGCGGTCGATTCGCTGGCGCGGGCCCGCGATGCGTTCTACGCCCAGGGCCACTTTGCCGATGTGTTCGTCAGCCTCAAGCGCGCGCCGCTGTCGCTGGCCGACACCCTGCGGGCGCTGCCGGGCGTGGCCGATGTGCAGACCACGGTGGAAGCCAACGTGCGGGTGCAGATCCCCGGGCAGAACGACCCGATCATCGGCCACCTGATCGGCCTTGACCACCGGCGCCCGCCGCGCCTGAACCTGACCACGTTGCGCGGCCCGCATGCCGGTGACGCCGGTGAGAACCCCGGCCGGCCGCGCACCGACGGCACCCTGCCCGTCTGGGTGTCCGAAGCCTTCGCCCAGGCCCGCGGGCTGCGGCCCGGCAGCCGCCTCACCGCGCTGATCAACGGCCGCGAACGCACGCTGGAAGTGACGGGCACCGCGCTGTCGCCGGAGTACATCTTCGCCGGCTTGTTCGGCATGCCGGACCAGCGCGGCTTCGGGGTGTTCTGGGTCGATGGCGAGGCCCTGGCCGCGGCCTACGACATGGCCGACGCCTTCAACCACGTCGCGGTGAAGCTGGCCCCTGGCGCCGATCTGCCGGCCGTGCGCGACGCGCTGCAGCGCCGCCTGGCCCGCTACGGCGGGCGCGAGGCCATCGCCCGCGAGGACCAAACCTCGCACGCCATGCTGGACAACGAGATCAAGGAACAGCATGTGCTGGGCAGCGTGCTGCCCGCCATCTTCCTGGGCGTGGCCAGCTTTCTGCTGAACGTGGTGGTCTCGCGCCTGGTGGCCACCCAGCGCGAGCAGATCGCCACCCTCAAGGCCCTGGGCTACCCCAATCGGGCCATCGGCGCGCACTATCTGAAGCTGGTGCTGGCCATCGTCGCGCTGGGCTGCCTGCTGGGCCTGGGCCTGGGCAGCGCGCTGGGCCGCATGCTCACCGGCCTGTACGCCGAGTTCTTCCGCTTCCCCCGCTTCGAGCATGTGCTGCCGGCCTGGCTGGTGCTGCTGAGCGTGGGCACCGCGCTGCTGACCGCCGTGGCCGGCACCCTCAACGCGATTGCCGCCACCGTGCGGCTGGCCCCGGCCGAGGCCATGCGCCCGCCGGCCCCGGGCCATTACCGCCGCACGTTGGTGGAACGGCTGGGCCTGGCCCGCATGAACACCACGCTGCGCATGATCCTGCGCCAGATGGAGCGCCGGCCGCTGCGCACCGCCCTGTCCATCGGCGGGGTGGCGGCGGCGGTGGCCATCGTGGTGATGGGCAGCTTCTTCCGCGACGCGATGGACCGCATCGTGGACATGCAGTTCCATGTGCGCATGCGGGCCGATGTGCAGGTCTGGCTCTACGAGCCCGGGCCGCAGCGGGCCGGCCTGGAACTGGCCCGCCTGCCCGGCGTGCTGGCGGTGGAACCGGCCCGGCAGGTGGCGGTGACGCTGGTGAACGGCCACCGCCGCGAGCGCGCGGGCATCCTGGGCCAGCCCC
>JAYSCA010000680.1:0-1911 GCA_041915165.1 Ideonella sp. | reverse complement strand
CAGCACCAGGCCCACATCGTTGAACTGCGAGCCCACCCGCGGTTCGGGCAGCGCGATGCCGTGGGCCTGGAACCAGGTGCTCCAGGGGTCCAGCGGGCTGCGGATCAGATGGGCTCGCGTCACGTCCTCGATGGTGTCGAAGCTCCCGAACGGACCGAACTCGTTGAGGTAGTCGGCGCTGCAGACGGGCGTGACCTCGTCGCTGAGGATGCACACATGCTCCACGTCCGGATAGGCACCGGTGCCGTAGCGCACCTCCAGGTCGGCCTCCTCGGCCTTCACATCGGCCAGCGGAATGGCAACCTGCAGGATCAGCTCGATCTCCGGGTAGGCATGGCGGAACAGCGCCAGCCGCGGCAACAGGATCTGGCGCGAGAAGGTGGGCGTGACCGCCAGCCGCAGCCGCACCGAGCGGGGCGTCTCGGGCGCATGCCCGGGCACCTGCTGCAGCGCCCGCAGGCCCTCGCGCACGGGGCCCAGGTAGGCCGCCCCTTCGGCGGTCAGGCTGAAGTCGCGCCCGAACAGCTTCAGCCCGAGCTGGCCCTCCAGCTGGCGGATGCGGTGGCTGACGGCGCTGGGCGTGACGTTCAGCTCGTCGCCGGCGGCGGTGACACTGCGCCGCCGGGCCAGGGCCTCGAAGGCCAGCAGGCATTGGATCGGCGGGATGCGCGGCGGGGTCATGCCCCCGCCTCGGTGGTGAACACCGTCAGCACCCCGGTGTAGCTGACCAGGTGGTGGCCGGCGATTTCGCCGGCGGCGAAGAAGCCCACCAGCGGCACCTCGCCCAGCGCATGGCGCAGGATCTGCAGCTCGGCCGAGGGCCCGCCGAAATGTGCCCCGCCGCGGCCGGTGCAGCTGATGTAGACCGCGCCCACCATCTGGCGGGGCGGCACGCCCTCGGCCTCGTCACCGGCCAGTTCCTCGCGAATCTCGGCGCACAGCCGCACCAGGTCGCGCCGGGCGGCGGCCACGTCCCGCTGGCAGAAGGCCAGCTGCTGGCCGGTCATGACCCAGTCGGCCACGGCCACCGCCTGCCGCGCCGGGTCCAGCCCGACCAGGTGGCGCACCCGGGTGTCGACGCCGAACTGCCCACCCCGGCCGTGGGGCCGGTCGCCGGCATCGGTCAGCCCGGCCAGCACGCTGCGCAGCCGGCGCACCAGCTGTTCGGGCGGGTCCAGCGGCATGTCCAGATCGGCCAGCAGGGCCGGCAACGCCGGCTGGCCGTCCAGTTCGAACACCAGGTTGCGTTCCGAGGCGGTGATGCTGCGGGTCGGCCCGATCGGCTGGCAGCCCTGCGTCATGCGCGAGACCAACCCCACCCAGGGGCCAAAGGCCACGCCGGACAGCCCGCCGGTGTAGACCCCGTTGGCCAGCTGCAGCGGCCGGTGGCGGGCGCTGGCCACGCCGCCGAAGAGCTGGCCGCTGCCGGTACGGCCGGCCTGCTCGCCGATCAGCTCGGCCAGGTCCGGCGTGCTGGGGTCGGCATGGACCAGCGCGGTCCAGTGCACGGGCGCCTCGGTCTCGGCCAGCGGCTGGCGGCCGCTGAAGACGCTGAACTGCGCCCGCGGCAGGTCCATCAGCAGCAGGGCCAGGGCCGGCTCGTCCCAGTACTCGGCATCGCCGGCGGCAATGCCCACCCCGACGGTGCCGACCACCTGCACCCCGGGCCAGCGCTGGCCCACATCGGCCAGCAGCGCCTCGGCCTGCGGCGCATAGGCCTCGGTCAGGTAGAACAAGGCCAGCGTCGGCTGGAAGCCCGGCCGGGCCGCGCGCTGGGCGTCGATCTGGGCCGCCGCCAGGGCCAGGGCCATGTGCGGGTCGGGGTGGGTGGCATGGCCTTGCAGGCAGGCCAGCGCAACGGTGGCGCTCATGAACGCAGCTCAGCGCGGCGCCGCCGGCTTCTTGCGGGGG
>JAYSCA010000679.1:0-1911 GCA_041915165.1 Ideonella sp. | reverse complement strand
GGTTGCTGTACCTGGGCGTGCAACAGGTCAGTGGCGGACAGTGGTGCACGGTCAGCGATCCGTCACGCTTTTTCTCGTTCCGCCGCGATCGGGACACGGGCCGACACGCTGCTGCCATCTGGATCGTCTGAAATGGCCACGGCAGCCTCTGCCGCACGTTGACGGGCCCGTCGGCGCGCAGGGGTGCCCAGGATGTAGAGCACCACGCCCAGGGGCAGCACGCCGTACAGCAGCAGGGTGAACAAGGCGCCCAGCACCGTGCCCTGGCTGGAGGTGGCTTCGACCAGTGTCATTAGGGCAACGACGAAGGCCCAGGCGATGGCGACGATATACACTCGGGTGGATGGGGAGGAGAGGCAGGCCGTACGGTCGGACGTATCCTTCATTGTGACCGCGTGACGGAGACCACTGTGGTGAAGAAGAAGGCAGATTCAGTCCCGGCGTCGCAGACGCCCAACCCCGCCGATGCCTTTGGCGCCGCCATCGGCGACCTGTGGAAGTCCATGGCCGGTGTGACCGTGCCGGCCACCTCGCTGTCCCAGGTGCAGGCGGACTACCTGCGCGATGCCACGCTGCTGTGGAACAGCGTGCTGGGGCCGGCCGCCGGGGAGGGCACCACCCCCTTGCCACCGGTGAAGGACCGGCGTTTCAGCGCCCCCGACTGGCAGCAGCAGCCGACCACCGACTATCTGGCGCGGATGTACCTGCTCAATGCCCGGGCGCTGACCCAGATGGCCGAGGCCGTGCAGGGGGACGAGAAGACGCGGGCCCGCATCCGCTTTGCGGTGCAGCAATGGATCGACGCCGCCAGCCCCAGCAACTACCTGGCGCTCAACCCCGAGGCCCTGCGCAAGGCGCTGGAGAGCGGCGGCAGCAGCATCCTGCAGGGCCTGCAGCACCTCTGGGAGGATCTGCGGCAGGGCCATGTGTCCCAGACCGACACCACCCAGTTCGAGGTGGGGCGCAACGTGGCCACCACCGAAGGTGCGGTGGTCTATGAGAGCGAGCTGTTCCAGCTCATCGAGTACAAGCCGCTGACTGCCAAGGTGAACGAGCGGCCGCTGCTGATGGTGCCGCCGTGCATCAACAAGTACTACATCATGGACCTGCAGCCGGCCAACTCGCTGGTGCGCTATGCGGTGGCCCAGGGCAACCGCGTGTTCATGCTCAGCTGGCGCAACCCGGACGCCAGCCTGGCCACCCGCACCTGGGACGACTACATCGAACATGCGGTGATCGAGGCCATCCACACGGTGCAGGCCATCGCCGGGGCCAAGCAGATCAACACCCTGGGCTTCTGCGTGGGTGGCACCCTGCTGGCCACGGCCCTGGCCGTGCTGGCCCAGCGCGGTGAGGAGCCGGCCGCGTCGATGACGCTGCTGACCACCTTGCTGGACTACACCGACACCGGGGTGCTGGACGTGTTCGTCGACGAGGCCGCAGTGCAACTGCGCGAGATGACCATTGGCGAGCAGGCGCCCGGGGGGCCTGGCCTGCTCAAGGGCCAGGAACTGGCTGCGGCCTTCAACTTCCTGCGGCCCAACGACCTGATCTGGAACTACGTCGTCGGCAACTACCTGAAGGGGGAGATGCCGCCCGCTTTCGACCTGCTGTACTGGAACGGCGACAGCACCAACCTGCCCGGGCCGATGTACTGCTGGTACCTGCGCCACACCTACCTGGAAAACCAGCTGCGCGAACCCGGCGCGCTGACCGTGTGCGGCCAGCCCCTGGACCTGGGCCAGGTGACCATCCCGGTCTACCTGTACGCCTCGCGGGACGACCACATCGTGCCCTGGCAGAGCGCCTATGGTTCCACCCGCATCTTCCAGGGCCCGCGCCGTTTCACGCTGGGGGCCAGCGGCCACATCGCGGGGGTCATCAACCCGCCGGAGGCCCGCAAACGCAGCC
>JAYSCA010000678.1:0-1913 GCA_041915165.1 Ideonella sp. | reverse complement strand
TTGGCGATCTGCGGCCCAAGCCCGATGCGCGCATGCTGCGTCTGCTGGCCGCCCGCCTGAAGGTGCCCCTCAGCCGGTGCGTGCTGGTGGAGGACAGCCTGATGAACCAGAAGTCGGCCCACCGGGTCGGCATGCGCGCGGTGTGGATGCAGCGCTGGTCGCGACGCCATGCGCACGGGCCGGAGCAGGGCGCGCGGCTGGCCCGTCGGCCGGCCTACGTGTATGCCAGAATCGGCTCGCTTCAACAGCTGCACCGCCTGTCGTGATGTCTGACCAGCCCGAAATCCTGGAACCGGTCGAACCCGAGACATCCGCCGCGTCTGCGGCCGACGCGCCCCAGGCGCCCCCCACCCGCAAGCGGCCCAAGCCGGGCGAGCGGCGGGTGCAGATCCTGCAGGCCCTGGCGGCCATGCTGGAACAACCGGGGGCCGAGCGCATCACCACCGCGGCCCTGGCGGCGCGGCTGGCGGTCAGCGAGGCAGCCCTCTACCGCCATTTCGCCAGCAAGGCCCAGATGTTCGAGGGCCTGCTGGAGTTCATCGAGTCCAGCGTCTTCACGCTGCTCAACCAGGTGGCCGAACGCGAAACCCAGGGACAGGACCAGGCCCGCCGCATGGTCCAGGTGCTGCTGCAGTTCGGCGAGCGCAACCCGGGCATGAGCCGCGTGATGGTCGGGGATGCGCTGGTCTTCGAGCATGAGCGCCTGGGCCTGCGGATGAACCAGTTCTTCGACCGCATCGAGTCCATGCTGCGCCAGAGCCTGCGCCTGGCCGCCGAGTCGGCCGGGTCCGCCACCCCCACGGTGGACGCCAATGGGCAGGCCTCGGCGCTGACCTGTTTTGCCATCGGCCGCCTGCAGCGCTTCGCCCGCTCGGGCTTTCGCCGGCTGCCGACCGAGCAGTTGGACATCGCCCTGCGCTCGCTGGCCTGAGCGCCTCGGCGCGGCACCCCCAGACCGTGGGGGGTGCGTGATCACGTCAAGCGGGTGTCATCGCCTCCCCGCTCCAATCCGGGCTCCAACCATGTTTTCAGGGAGCCCGTATGTTCATCCAGACCCGCCTGATGTGGGCACTGACGGCCATGATGGCCGTGGGTGTCGCCCACGCCGCCGCCGGTGCCAAGACCACCTTCGTTCGCACGGCCGCCGCCAAGGACACCGGCAACCCCGTGATCAAGGTGCTGGCCCTCAATGACTTCCACGGGGCGCTGGAGTCGCCGGGCACCTACAAGGCCAGTGGCGACGCGGCGGCGGTGCCGGCCGGTGGGGTGGACGAGATCGCCGGCTACATCGCCGCGGCCCGGGCGGCCAACCCGAACACCGTGGTGGTGTCAGCCGGGGACTTGATCGGTGCCAGCCCGCTGGTCTCGGCCCTGTTCCACGACGAGCCGACCATCGAGACGATGAACCGGGCCGGTCTGGACTTCAACGCCGTGGGCAACCATGAGTTCGACGATGGCAAGGCCGAGCTCAAGCGCATGGCGCAGGGCGGCTGTCACCCCACCGACGCGGTCAACAGTTGCCGCGGCGCCCAGGTGGGCACGCCAGTGCCCTTCGAGGGCGCGCAGTTCAAGTTCCTGGCGGCCAACGTGGTCAACGCCAAGAGTGGCGACACGCTGTTCAAGCCCTACGGCATCAAGGCCTTCCAGGCGGGCGGCAAGAAGGTCAAGGTGGCCTTCATCGGCCTGACCCTCAAGGAGACGCCGCAGATCGTCACGCCTTCGGGCGTGAAGGGCCTGAAGTTCAACGACGAGGCCGCCACCGTCAACCAGCTGGTGCCCGCGCTGCGCGCCCAGGGCGTGGAGGCTATCGTGGTGCTGATCCACCAGGGCGGCGTGCAGACCGGCTCGACGGTGGACATCAACGCCTGCGCCGGCAACCTGGATGGCTCGCCGATCAAGACCATCGTCAGCCA
>JAYSCA010000677.1:0-1917 GCA_041915165.1 Ideonella sp. | reverse complement strand
CGGTGTGCAGCGTCAGGCCCTTGAGCTCGGCCCGCCCGCCCATGATCTCGCGCACCTCGTCCAGCAGCGCGGCCAGGTCGATGGGCATGCTGTCCAGCTCCTGCTTGCCGGAGTCGATCTTGGCCAGATCCAGCAGGGCATTGATGATGCGCAGCAGGTGGGCGGACGCGGCCTCCACCGCGTCCATGCGCGCAGCCTGGGCCGGCGGCACGCCGGCACGGCGGATCAGGTGCAGCAGCCCCACCACGGCGTTGAGCGGGGTGCGGATTTCGTGCGAGATGTTGGCCAGAAAGTGGCCCTTGGCCACGTTGGCCGCCTCCGCCGCCTCCTTGGCCAGGGACAGCTCCCGCGTGCGGGCCTCCACCAGCGACTCCAGCTGCTGGCGGTGCATCTGCAGTTCCTCGTCGGCCTTGCGGCGGGCGGTCACGTCACGCACGGCGCAGCCCATGTAGGCGCCGACCACGGTCTGCACGGGTGCCAGGCTCATCTCGAAGGGAAAGTGACTGCCATCGCTGGCCTGCGCCTCGCCTTCCAGGCGCTGGGCCTCACCCAGCCAGTCGGCCTTCAGCCCGGGCATCAGCGCCGCCACGGCCATGCCTTCCAGCTGCCCATGGGCGGTGCGGAACAGCCGGCAGGCCTCGAGATTGGCATGCACGATGGTGCCGTGCCGGTCGACCAGCAAGGTCGCGTCCGGCGCGGCCTCCAGCATCGAGGTCATCTGCCGGGCGGCCGAGCGCTGCCGCTCTGCCGCCAGGGCGCTGGCCCGCACCAGGCGGGTCTGGGCCCAGAACAGCCACAGCACGGTCAGGATCGCGCCGAGCATGGCCGCCCGCAGCGCCCAGGCACCCGGCGCCGTGGCCGGCCAGCCGCCACGGGGAATGGCCGCCAGCTGCCATTCGCCCCCGGGCAGTTCCAGCGTCGCCAGCACGGGCGACTGATCGAACACCTCGAGCCGCCCCGAAAACACCTCGCCCCGGGCCCCCAGGCCGTCCCGTCCCCGGATGGCCACTTCCATCGTCGGGTCGCCATTGGGCAGGCCCACGGACGCCAGCAGGCGGTCCGAATCGATCACGGCACTGACCGTGCCCCAGAAGTGGTCCCCTTGGCCGTTGGCCTCGGGCAGGTAGATGGGCACCCGCACGATCAGCCCCACCCCGCCCTGCACCAACTCCACCGGGCCGGCCACCACCATCTGGCGGGTCAGGCGGGCCCGCTCCACCGACGCGAACTGGCCCGGCAGGTCACGGTAGGCACGGCCGATGGCCCGCTCGTTGCCCTTCAGCGGGGCCACGTAGCGAATCACCAGATCGGGCGCTGCCGCGATGTTGCGCAGGTAACTGCCGCCCCCTTCCAGCAAGGGGCGGGCCGCAATCTCGAAGCGCTTCTGGTCCAGATCCGGCTCCAAATGGACCACGCTGACCAGACCCCGCACCAACTGGACATGGGCGTACAGCGTGGCGGCCAGCCGCTCCCGAGCCTGGCCCAGCCGGTTCTGCACGTCCACGCGCAATTCGGCATTGGCCTGCTTTTCGATCAGCCACTCTCCCACGGTGCCGAGCGCGGCCACCAATGTCAGGAGCAGAGCTGAGAACAATCGGCTGTAGCGTGGTGCGCTGGTCATGGCCTGGCAAGCCGGAACGCTGGAGTGGCGGCACTATCGCATGAACAACCCGCGCACAGGCGCATGGACAGTGCCTCCGGCGCCTCCCCGGAGCGAGCGGCTTGTAACCGCTGGCATCCGCGGCCCACATCGCGGTTCTGCATAGGTCAAATGCGCTGCTCGTCCATCCCACCAGAGACCCACATGCACCTTCGACGTCTGGGGCCCTTCGCCATGGGCCTGCTCATGCTCATCGGCACACCCCTTGCCCATGCCGCGCCCGCCTACGCCTGCGTCCAGGTGGGGGAGATCCACGC
>JAYSCA010000676.1:0-1922 GCA_041915165.1 Ideonella sp. | reverse complement strand
CGACTGGCTGGCCGGCCTCTTGAACAACTTCCGCGGCGCGCTGCTGCTGATCACCCACGACCGGGCCTTCCTGGACGCGGTGACCACCCGCATCATCGAACTGGACCGTGGCCAGCTGCGCAGCTACCCCGGCAACTTCGCGGCCTTCGAGGCCGCCAAGCAGCGCGAGCTGGAGGCCGAGGCGCTGCAGAACGCCCGCGCCGACAAGCTGCTGGCCCAGGAGGAGGTCTGGATCCGCAAGGGTGTGGAAGCCCGGCGCACCCGCAGCGTGGCCCGCATCGCCCGGCTGGAGAAGCTGCGCGAAACCCGCGCCGCGCGACGCGACGTGGTCGGCAAGGTGCGGCTGGATGTGGACACCGGTGCGGCCAGCGGCAAGATCGTCGCGGAGCTGGAGCACGTCAGCAAGGCCTTTGGCGACAAGGTCATCGTGCGCGACTTCTCCACCACGGTGCTGCGCGGCGACAAGATCGGCCTGATCGGCCCCAACGGCGCAGGCAAGACCACGCTGCTCAAGCTGATCCTGGGCCAGCTGGCGCCCGACAGCGGCACCGTGCGCCAGGGCAGCCGCGTCGAGGTCGCCTACTTCGACCAGATGCGCGAGGTGCTGGACCCCGAGGCCACGCTGGCCGACACCATCAGCCCCGGCAGCGAGTGGATCGAGATCGGCAGCCAGCGCAAGCACGTGATGAGCTACCTGGGCGACTTCCTGTTCTCGCCGGCCCGGGCCCACTCGCCGGTCAAGAGCCTGTCCGGCGGCGAGCGCAACCGCCTGCTGCTGGCCCGGCTGTTCGCCCGCCCGGCCAATGTGCTGGTGCTGGACGAGCCGACCAACGACCTCGACATCGAGACGCTGGAAATGCTCGAGGAGCTGCTGCAGGACTACGACGGCACCGTCTTCCTGGTCAGCCACGACCGGCGCTTCGTCGACAACGTGGTGACCAGCACCTTGGTGGCCGAAGGCGACGGCCTGTGGCGCGAGTACGAAGGCGGCATCAGCGACTGGCAGGCCCAGTCGGCCCGCAGCGCGGCCGCGCAGGACGCGGCCCAGAAGGCCGCGGCCAAGGCAGCCGCCAAGGCCGAGCCGGCGCCCGCCCCGGCCGCCGCCCCGGTGGCAGCGCCGGCCGAGCCCAAACGCAAGCTCAGCTACAAGGAGCAGCGCGAGTTCGACGAGCTGCCCGGCAAGATCGAGGCGCTGGAGGCCGAGCAGGCCGAGCTGGCCGCGCTGCTGGCCGACAGCGGCTTCTACACCCAGGCCCCGCAACGGGTGGCCGAGGTGACCCAGCGCCACGCCCAGATCGAGGAAGAGCTCATGGCCCTGCTCGAACGCTGGGAGACGCTGGGCCAACGGGCCTGACGCAAGCCCGATCAGTCCTTCTTGAAGGCCTCGTGGCAGGACTTGCAGGACTTGCCGACCGCCCCGGCCGCGGCCTTGAGCTGATCCAGGCTGCCGGCCTTGGCGGCGGCGTCCAGCTTGGCCACGTTGTCCATCAGCTGCTGGGCACCGGTCTTGAACTTGTCGGGCTGGCTCCAGACTTCCGGCTTGGCCTCGGTGTTGCCCACGTTGGAGCCGGCCGGGAAGGCGTCCCAGGGCAGCTTGGCCAGCACGCTCAGCACCTCGGCATTGGCTTGGGCCGCCTTGGCGTCAAACGGCACCTTGCCCTGGGCCATGGCGTTGATGCGGCCGAAGTGGGTGGCCATCAGCTTGAAGGCCGATTCGCGGTACTTGACCGCATCGGTCGGCTTGGCGAACTGGGCGGCCGCGGGAAAGGCAGCGAACAGGGCCAGGGTGGCGGCGGCGACGGCGTGTTTCATGCAATTCCACCAGGTGAATGGGCCGGTCTGGGCCCGTGAGATCAAGGGATACCGCCCTGGGGCACAGCGCCCGGGCGATGGGCCCAGTGTAGGCAAGCCCTGCGCCGCGG
>JAYSCA010000675.1:0-1923 GCA_041915165.1 Ideonella sp. | reverse complement strand
TGGACGTCACCGTCGACGCGGGCAACGGTTCGGGCAATGCGGTCAACCGCGTCGCGTCCGGCGCCTATGACATGGGCTTTGCCGACCTGGCCGCGCTGATGGAATTCCAGGCCAACAACCCGACCGCCCCGAACAAGCCGGTGGCCGTGATGATGGTCTACAACAACACGCCCGCGGCGGTGTTCGCGCTGAAGAAGAGCGGCATCAAGACCCCGGCCGACCTGACCGGCAAGAAGCTGGGCGCCCCGGTGTTCGACGCCGGCCGCCGTGCCTTCCCGATCTTCCAGAAGGCCAACAAGGTCGGCAAGGTGGAGTGGGTGAGCATGGACCCGACGCTGCGCGAGACCATGCTGGCCAAGGGCGACCTGGACGCCATCACCGGCTTCTACTTCACCTCGCTGCTGAACCTGGAAGCCCGCGGCGTGAAGGCCAGCGACGTGACCGTGATGCCCTTCCCGCAGTTCGGCGTGAAGCTGTACGGCAACGCCATCATCGTCGGCGAAGAGTTCCTGAAGAAGCACCCCGAGGAGGTCAAGGCCTTCCTGCGCGCCTTCACCAAGGGTGCGAAGGATGTGATCGCCGACCCGAAGGGCGCGATCGCGGCGGTCAAGGCACGTGACGGCATCATCAACCCCGCCCTGGAAGAGCGCCGCCTGAAGCTGGCCATCGACAGCTCGGTGGCCACGCCCGATGCCAAGGCCGAGACCTTCGGCAACCTGAGCAAGCCCCGCCTGGCCCTGATGGCCAGCCAGGTGGCCGATGCCTTCCAGACCAAGAGCCGCATCAACCCGGACGCGGTCTGGAACGGCGCCTACCTGCCCTCGGCCGCCGAGCGCAACATCTTCAAGAAGTAAGCCCGTTCACACCGGTTGGATGCCTGCCTGGTCTGGGTGGGCAGCCGCCGGTGTGCCCGCCCACGGACTCACGGGAGAAGCCGCATGAGTTTTGTCGACTTTCGCAACGTCTGGCTCGCCTACAACGACGAGCTGCTGGCCCAGGGCCAGTTCGCGGTGGAGGACATCAACCTGCAGGTCGAGGAAGGTGAATTCATCGCCATCGTCGGCCCTTCGGGTTGTGGCAAGTCCACCTTCATGAAGCTGGCCACCGGCCTGAAGCGCCCCAGCAAGGGCACGATCGAGATCGGCGGCCGCGAGGTGGATGGGCCGCTGAAGATCACCGGCATGGCTTTCCAGGCCCCCAGCCTGCTGCCCTGGCGCACCACGGTGCAGAACGTGATGCTGCCGCTGGAGATCGTCGAGCCCTACCGGTCAAGCTTCAAGCAGAAGAAGGCCGAGTACGAGGCCAAGGCCCGCGCCCTGCTGCAAAGCGTGGGCCTGGGCGGCTACGAGGACAAGTTCCCCTGGCAGCTCTCGGGCGGCATGCAGCAGCGCGCCAGCATCTGCCGCGCGCTGATCCACGAGCCCAAGATGCTGCTGCTCGACGAGCCCTTCGGCGCGCTGGACGCCTTCACCCGGGAGGAGCTGTGGTGCACGCTGCGCGACTTGCAGGCCGCCCAGAAGTTCAACGTCATCCTGGTGACGCACGACCTGCGTGAGAGCGTCTTCCTGGCCGACACGGTCTATGTGATGAGCAGAAGCCCGGGCCGCTTCGTGGTGCGCCGCGAGATTGACCTGCCCCGTCCGCGCGAACTGGAGGTGACCTACACCGCCGCGTTCTCGGACATCGTGCATGAACTGCGTGGCCACATCGGGGCCATGCGCAAGCAAGGAGCGGAGGTAGCCCAATGACGACCGCCACCCAACGCGCCCGCAATCTGGAACGCTGGGCCCCCTGGACCCTGCTGCTGCTCACCCTGGTGCTGTGGCAGGCCCTCTGCTCGGCCTTCAACGTCAGCGAATTCGTCTTCCCCAGCCCGCTGCGGGTCTGGGAACAGATCGTCGAGTACCGCGACGTGATCCTGGG
>JAYSCA010000674.1:0-1928 GCA_041915165.1 Ideonella sp. | reverse complement strand
CCATGCCGATGACCACCGCCACGGGCACCGGCACCAGGCCGGGCCACAGCTGCTGCAGCAGGTCGCCGAACAGCGCGCCCAGCACCGCGCCCACGAACAGCGTGGGCGTGAAGATGCCGCCCACCGCGCCCGAACCCGTGGTGGCCGAGACGGCCAGCACCTTCCAGAACAGCACCGCCAGCAGCGCGGCCATCGACCAATGGTCCTGCAGGATGGCGTTGACCACGCTGTAGCCATTGCCCCAGACCTCGGGGCTGACCAGCGAGATCAGGCCCACCAGCAGGCCGCCGGTGCCCAGCTTGAGCCACAGCGGCGCGTGCCAGCGGCGGAACTGCACATGGGCCTGGTCCAGCACCGCCAGGTACAGCGGCGCGACCGCGCCGGCCAGCAGGCCCAGCGGCAGCAGCGCCATGATCTCCACATCGTGGTTGAGCGCGCTGAAGGGCATGTGGTAGGTCGGCGCATAGCCGGCCAGCTGGCGCACCACCAGGTTGGCGGTGAAGGCCGAGACGATCAGCGGCGCCAGGCTGGCCAGGGACAGTGAGTTCAGCACGATCTCGGCGATGAACAGCGCGCCGGCGATGGGCGCGTTGTAGGCGGTGGCGACGCCGGCCGCGGCGCCGCAGGCCACGTAGAGCCGCCGCCGCGGCACCGGCAGCGCCCACCAGCGGCCGAACAGCGAGCCGGCCAGCGCGGCCAGCTGCACCATCGGGCCCTCGCGGCCGATGGCGCCGCCGCTGGCCACCGTGGCCAGTGAGGACAGCGCCTTGAGCAGCGAGCGGCGCACGTCCAGCTCGCCATTGCCCAGCGCGATGGCCTCCATGTAGTCGCCGCCGTGTTCCTCGCGCACCCAGCGCTGGGTCCAGCGCAGCAGCAGCCCGGCCACCACGCCGCCGATGACCGGCGGCAGCACCCGCTGCCAGCCCTGCAGGCCGCGGGCAATGCTCACCAGGCTGTCGCTGCGCCCGTAGGCCAGGGTCTCGACCCCGTGGATGGCTTCGCGAAAGCCGATGGTCAGCAACGCGCCCACGACACCGATCAGCGCGGCGAAGACGACGGGGTGCTGCCAGATCAGCTGGCGCGTGCCCTGCAGGGGGTGGTCGGTGGATGGCACGAAAGACCCGGAGGCGCGGGAAAGGCGCGCAGTTTATGCGCCGCGTCGCCCACCGCTGCGGCCTGACACGGCCGTGATCGGCCCTTGTGCCGGCAGGGCGCTCGGGCATCGCCGCGGGCCCGGCAGCCGGGCCGCCGGCTGCCTACCATCGGCGCATGCTGACCTTCTTCATGACGCCGGGCTCCTGCTCCACCGGCATCCACATCCTGCTGGAGACCTTGGAGCTGCCGTTCCAGGTCACGGTGCTGAACCTGCCAGCGGGCGACCACCGGCAGCCGGCCTACCTGGCGCTCAACCCCAAGGGCAGCATCCCCGCGTTGCAGCTCGACGATGGTCGGGTGCTGACCGAGTTCGGCGCCATCGCCTACTGGCTGGCCCGGCGTTCCCCCAAAGCCCAGCTGCTGCCGGAGGACCCGGCGGCCGCCGCCGAGTTGCTGGCCCGGCTGGACTATGCGGTGGGCACGGTGCACGGCCAGGGCTGGACCCGGGTCTTCACGCCGGACAGCTACCTGCCGCCCGGGCTGGACGCGGCGGACACGGCCCGCTGGACCGAGGCCATCCAGGCCCGGGGCCGCGAGATCGTGCAGGCCGGCTTTGCGGTGCTGGACGCTGCCCTGGCGAGTGAAAGCCTGGCGCGGCGCTTGAACCTGGCCGACGCGGCGCTGTTCTACGTGTTCTTCTGGGCCGAGCACACCGGCCTGCCGCTGCCGCCGCACTGCGCGGCCCACCTGGCCTGGATGCGTGGCATGCCGGCCGTGCGGCAGGTGCTGGCCGAGGAGGGCTACCGGGCGTGAGCCACGGTGGGCCCGTGGTG
>JAYSCA010000673.1:0-1929 GCA_041915165.1 Ideonella sp. | reverse complement strand
GCCGCCTCCAGCGCGTCCAGGTAGGCCCGCCGCTCCGGGCTGCGCCGCTTGCGCTCCGGCGCGAAGGGGTCGATCACCGCGCCGCCCCCGATGGTGCGGCTGGCCTGCGCATTGCGCAGGATGAAGCGATCGCCCGGCAGCACGAACACCGGCGCCTCGAACACCAGCTGGACCCGGGCCTCGCCGCCGGGCACCAGGGCCGCCTCTTCCAGCAGGGCCACATGGGCCGTCTGGTGGCTGGTGCCCACGTGCACGTGCACCGGAGCCCATTGGGCCAGCGCGGGCGCATCGGCCAGCAGGCGCACGCGCGCATCCAACCGGGTGCTGGCCTGCAGCGCCCGTGGGTCAGCGATCCAGTCGCCACGTCGGATCGCCTCGCGCTCGATGCCGGCCAGGTTCAGGGCGCAGCGTTGCCCGGCAACGCCCTGTTCAGCCGCCCGGTTCTGGGCGTGGATGGAGCGCACCCGCACCTTCTCTCCGCTGGCCGAATGGGCCACCGTGTCGCCCACGGCCACCTGCCCACCAAACACGGTGCCAGTGACCACGGTGCCCTGCCCGGCCAGCGTGAACACGCGGTCCACCGCCAGGCGGAACAGCCCGTCACGGCGGCGCTGCGCATGGCTCTGGGCCAGGGCCCACAGGTGCGCGCGCAAGGCAGCCACGCCGGGGTCGTCGGGCGCGGTGGCCGCGGTCTCGAACACCGGCGCCTCGGCCAGCGGCGTGCCGGCCAGCAGCGCGGCCAGCTCGTTGCGCACGTCCGCCACGCGGGCGGGTTCGGCGCGGTCCACTTTGGTCAGGGCGACGGTGCCGGCCTGCACGCCCAGCAGGCCCAGGATGGCCAGGTGCTCGCGGGTCTGCGGCATCACGCCGTCATCGGCCGCCACCACCAGCAATGCATGGTCCACGCCCACGGCACCGGCGGCCATGGTGTGGACGAACTTCTCGTGGCCCGGCACGTCGATGAAGCCCAGCACCTCGCCGTCGGCCAGCGGCGCGTAGGCGTAGCCCAGCTCGATGGAAATGCCGCGGGCCTTTTCTTCCTTCAGACGGTCCGTGTCCACGCCGGTGAGGGCCCGCACCAGCGTGGTCTTGCCGTGGTCGATGTGACCGGCGGTGCCGATGATCATCGCGCGCGGTCCTCGGCCAGGGCCTGGCGCAGCGCGCCGAACTGGCTGGCGAAGGGGCCTTCGTCGCGCTCATCCAGGCAACGCAGGTCCAGCCACAGCGCGGTGTCGCCGATGCGGCCGATCACCGGCCGCACCAGACCGCGCCAGGCCGCTTCCAGCCGCGACAGCGCACGGCCGGCGCGCTTGGCCGCGGTGGGTTCGATGCGCAGCCCGGCGCTGGGCAGGGTGTTGACCGGCAGGGCCCCGCTGCCGATCTGGCTGAACATCGGCGCGACGGACACGCTGTAGGCCTCCCCGAGCGCCGCCTGCAGCAGCGGCTGCAGGCGCTGGGCCTGGGCCTGCATCGCGGCCTGCGGCCGGGTGAACAGGCGCAGGGCCGGCAGGCGCTCGGCCAGGAATTCCGGCGCCTGGTACAGGCGCAGCACCGGCTCCAGCGCGGCCAGCGTGAGCTTGCCCACCCGCAGCGCGCGCTTGAGCGGGTTCTTCTTGATCTTGGCGATCAGGTCCTTGCGGCCGACGATCAGGCCGGCCTGTGGGCCGCCCAGCAGCTTGTCGCCGCTGAAGCTCACCACGTCGGCCCCGGCAGCCACCACGTCGCGCACGGTGGGTTCGTGGGGCAGACCCCAGTCGGCCAGGTCGATCAGGGTGCCGCTGCCCAGGTCCACCGCCAGCGGCAGGCCCTGGGCATGGGCGATGCGGGCCACCTCGCTCTCGGCCACGCTGGCGGTGAAGCCGGTGACCGCGTAGTTGCTGCAGTGCACCTTCATCAGCAGCCCGGTCTTGGGCGTGATGGCCCCTTCGT
>JAYSCA010000672.1:0-1941 GCA_041915165.1 Ideonella sp. | reverse complement strand
GTGTCGAAGGCGGCATCCGCCAGCAGGGCGCCCCCGCAGTGCGGGGCGATGGCCAGGGTCAGCTCGGCTTCGCCGTCGAGCAGGTGCAGCGAGTGGATCACCGAGCGGGCCGAGACCACGCTGCCATCGCGCAACGGCCCCAGGGCCAGGTCCAGAGCGCTCAGCAGGCGCTGCACGGCCTCGGTCGGGCCGCTGACCTCGGGCTCATGGTCGGCCGAGACATCGCAGGCCGACTGGCACACCAGGCCGCCGGCGCTGTGCAGGCAGGCGCCACAGCCATCGGTGGTGACGGTCGGCGCGCGGGACTTGATCGGGATCACGGAAGCCATGGTTCGCAGTGTGCGGCGGAACCCGGAGCTTGACCAGCCCCGGCTCGCCTGTCTTGATGAAAATCAATTCAACAATGGCGTTAAAACCGAGTCTGGAATAGGGATAAGAAGCGAATCCCGTTCCCGAACCCGAGGGGCCCGCCAGACCTTTGCGATGGGCCAAACGGGCGCCGAGAAAGGCCCTGATGGCCTTGTCAAGACTGTCCGAGTCCGGTCCTTTGGCGCATGATGCGCGCCTGTATTTTTGACCAGCCCCGAGACGCCATACCCATGAGCCGAACCCGCACTGCCGCCCCTCGCCAGGCCTCCCTGCTCGAAACCCTGCCCGCCCAACCGATCAGTGAGGAGGTGCTGCTGGAGAAGTACGCCAAAGGCGATGAGCGGTCCCTGGACGAAGTGCGCGCTCGCATCGCACGGGCGCTGGCGGTCCACGAGCCCGAGGACAAGCGGGCCCACTGGGAGGCCCGCTTCCTGGAAGCCCAGCGCCGCGGCTTCGTGCCGGCCGGCCGCATCAACTCGGCGGCGGGCACCGACCTGACCGCCACCTTGATCAACTGTTTCGTGCAGCCGGTGGGTGACTCGATCGCCGCGGTCGACGAAGGCTTTCCCGGCATCTACACCGCGCTGACCGAGGCGGCCGAGACCATGCGCCGCGGCGGTGGCGTGGGCTATGACTTCTCCCGCATCCGCCCGAAGGGCGCCTGGGTGGGCTCCACCCAGTCCAGCGCCTCGGGCCCGGTCAGCTACATGCGGGTGTTCGACCGCTCCTGCGAGACGGTCGAATCCGCCGGCGCGCGCCGCGGCGCCCAGATGGGCGTGCTGCGCTGCGACCACCCGGACATCGAGGAATTCATCCACGCCAAGGACCAGGGCGATCTGCGCAACTTCAACATCTCGGTGGGCGTGACCGACGAGTTCATGAAGGCCGTGCAGGCCAGCGCCGACGTGGAGCTGGTGCACAAGGCCGAGCCGGGCGCCAAGCTGAAGAAGACCGGTGCCTACCAGCGCGGCGACGGTCTGTGGGTCTACCGCAAGCTGCCGGCCACGGCGCTGTGGGACCAGATCATGCGTTCCACCTACGACCATGCCGAGCCGGGCGTGCTGTTCCTGGACCGCATCAATCAGGACAACAACCTCAGCTACTGCGAGACCATCTCGGCCACCAACCCCTGCGCCGAGCAGCCGCTGCCGCCCTATGGCTGCTGCTGCCTGGGCTCGATCGACCTGACACACTTCGTGCGCCAGCCCTTCGAGGCCGACGCCAGCTTCGACGAGGCCGCCTTCGTCGAGGTGGTCAAGGTCGCCACCCGCATGCTGGACAACGTGCTGGACGTGACCGTCTGGCCGCTGGACCGCCAGCGCGTGGAAGCCGCCAACAAGCGCCGCGTCGGCCTGGGCTTCACCGGCCTGGGCGATGCGCTGGTGATGCTGGGCCTGCGCTACGACACCCCCGCCGCGCGCGACATGGCCCGCCGCATCTCCGAGGTGATGCGTGACGGCGCCTACAACGCCAGCGTGGACCTGGCGGCCGAGCGCGGCGCCTTCCCGCTGTTCAACGCCGACATGTACCTGTCGCGCGGCACCTTCGCCTCGCGCCTGCCGCAGGCGGTCA
>JAYSCA010000671.1:0-1941 GCA_041915165.1 Ideonella sp. | reverse complement strand
CGCCGGGGTTGCCGGCCTGGCCGTCGTGGGCCTCTTCGCAGGCACTGGTTTTCTTGCCGCGGTTGCCCACCCGCACGCCGGCCCGTCCGCCGCGCGCCCCGTTGCCGGGCGAGCCGCCCTTGCCGCCGCCGTTGATGTAGCTGAACTGGCCGGACTTGAAGACGCCGCCAGCGGCGATGTTGGCCGCGGTGCTGATGACGTAGATGTCGCCCGCGTCGCCGCCGTTGCCGCCGTTGCCCCCCGCGCCGCCGTTGCCGCCATCGCCGGCGTTGCCGCCGTTGCCGGGCGCACGCTCGCAGGAGTCACCCCACACGCTGTCATGGGTGGAGCCATCCCGCCCCCCCATGCCGTTGCCGCCCCGTCCGCCCTCCTGACCGTCCCCGCCATCCCCGCCGACCTGGCCGTTCCAGTCGACGGTCAGGTGGCTCATGGGGTTGGCGAACTCGACCTCCAGCGCGACGAGGTTGATGATCGGGCGCTTCTCGCGGTTTTCCAGGTTCAGGGTGCGTTGACCGCGGTCGCCGCTTTGCCCGATGGCGCCATCGCCGCCGCGGCCGCCGCTCTTGCCGTCATTGCCCTGTCCTTGGTCGCTCCACTGGTTGGACTCGAAGGACGTGCCATCGGCCGCCGGGGTGGGGTAGTTCTGGCCATCGGCGGCCGTCTGCAGCCGGCCCAGCCAGGTGATCACGTTGTTGCCGTCGTAGGTCTTGCCGGGGTCGCCGGGCCGGCAGGGGTTGATCTCCTTGGGGGCGCTGCCGCCCTGGATGTAGAGCTTGCGGCAGATGACGTTGTAGCTGTCGTAATAGGTGCGCTCCCTGGGCGCAAAGACGATCTGTCCGCCGTCGAGGAACTCGATGGTGTCGTAGACGAAGCACGGGTCCGTGACCAGCAGCATCGAGTTGATCGTGACCGTGCCACGGGCACCGGTGGTCGGATCGAACTGGGACTTCACAGGGACCTTGCAGGTCTCGCAGACGGTGGGCATCTGGGCCATGGCACGCTCCTCTCCGGTGGTTTTGGGGGCAGGGGTCAGGTGATCGGGTGTCAGGGATCGGGGGGTGGCGGGGCCTCGCGGTGGGGTTGCCAGGGTCGCGCTGGGGCAAGCGCCAACCCGCGGGACGCCAGGAAGGCCTGGCAGAACCGGTGCAGCGACAGCAGCCGGTCCAGGGCCGTCTGGAGTTCGCGCAGGTCCAGTGGCCCGCCGAGGGCGGTGCTCAGCAGCGGCAGCAGGTCGGGGCTGTGCCGCGCCAGGTCGGGCCGCACGGGTTGCTCCGGGCGCAGGAAGGCGATGTCCTGGCCTTCGGCGGCGCGGTGCCAGACCATCGCCAGCCGCACCAGTGCATAGGCCCAGAAGCGCAGGTAGTACACCGCCGCTTCGGGTTGGCCTTGCGTGACCATCTCACGCGCGACGGCCAGGCGCCAGGCCAGTTCCTCGGCCGACAGGTGGTAGGCGTACTCGGCCCGGGTGACGTCCCGCATGGCGTCGGGCCAGCGGGGCTGGGCATAGCGCTCGCTCACCCAGCCGTGCAGGGCGCGCACAGCGGCTTCGGCTTCGGCGGGGTCGCTGTCCAGCCCCAGGGACTCGACCATCGGGGCGCGCAGCGGCGCGCCGCAGGCCTGTTCGATGGCCGGCAGGTGCGCGAACGGCCGGGTGAAGATGTTGGGGCAGCCGAGCTGGCTGGCATCGGCCAGCGCGGCCAGGCAGCTGGCATGGGCCATCTGCAGCCAGAACCGCGCCAGGGGGGGCTCGTCCCAGGTGACGCCGATCTCGCGCACCGTGAGGTGGCCGATGTCCAGCAACACCTCGATGCGCTGCCGCTGCACGGCCGGCTGGTAGAGACGGTGGTCAAAAGCCCGGCGGCAGGAGAGGGCGTCGCCGCCCACATCCCACAGCAGCCGGGCACTCTTCAGACGGTGCGCGGCCAGCCCGGCGGCAGCCAG
>JAYSCA010000670.1:0-1945 GCA_041915165.1 Ideonella sp. | reverse complement strand
GCGGCAGGTAGGCCGAGGTGGAGACGGCGTCCAGGATCAGCTCGAAGCCTTGCCCCTCGGCTTCGCGCATCACCAGCCGCGTGGCCACCAGGTTCAGCGCCGGCAGCGCGGTGCGCAGCGTGATCAGCCGCTCGGTCTCTTCCAGCCAGGTGAAGGCGCTGAGGACGTCGAGATCAGGAAACGAGGCAGCCATGGAAACACCGGCGGATGACGGAGCGGCCAGTGTCGCCAGCCCGCGCAGCGTCACCATCCCCCGCCAGAGGGAGTCACCGCCGAAACACCCGCCTGTGGCAAGGTTTGGATACGGGTGTTACGTCATGGGCAAGCCCAACACCCGCCCACGGCCTTCGACGACCTCAGTCTGTTTCGCCGCCCAGCAAGCCTCGCAGCCCCGCCTCGTCCAGCACGGTGATGCCCAGTTCGCGGGCCTTGTCCAGCTTGCTGCCGGCCTCTTCGCCGGCCACCACGTAGTTCGTCTTCTTCGAGACGGAGCCCGTGACCTTGCCGCCCGCGGCCTCGATCAGGGCCTTGGCCTCGTCGCGGCTGAGCGTGGGCAGCGTGCCGGTCAGCACCAGCACCTGGCCCAGCAGCGGGCGCGGTGCGTCGCTGGCCAGGCCGGCCCCGTCGGGCCAGTGCACGCCAGCGGCGCGCAGCTGTTCCACCACCTCGCGGTGGTGCGGCTGGTCGAAGAAGTGGCGGATGCTCTCGGCCACCACCGGACCCACGTCGTTCACCTCCAGCAGCTCTTCCACGCGGGCATCCATCAGCCGGTCGATGTTGCCGAAGTGGCGCGCCAGGTCCTTGGCCGTGGCCTCGCCCACATGGCGGATGCCCAGGCTGAACAGGAAGCGGCCCAGCGTGGTCGTCTTGCTCTTCTCGATCGCGTCCAGCAGGTTCTGGGCGCTCTTGTCGCCCATGCGCTCCAGCGTGGCCAGGGATGTGAAGCCGAGCTTGTAGATGTCGGGGATGGCGCGCACGATGCCCGCGTCCACCAGCTGGTCCACCAGCTTGTCACCCAGGCCTTCCACGTCCATGGCGCGGCGGCTGGCAAAGTGCAGCAGGGCTTGCTTGCGCTGGGCCGGGCAGGTCAGGCCGCCGGTGCAGCGCCAGTCGGCTTCGCCCTCTTCCCGCTCGATGGGGCTGCCGCACACGGGGCACTGGCCGCCCAGGCGCTTGTACAGGTCAAAGGGCTCACCCACGTCGGCCGGGCGCTTGTCCAGCACCACGCCCACCACCTCGGGAATCACATCGCCCGCGCGGCGCACGATCACGGTGTCACCCACCCGCACGTCCTTGCGGCGGGTTTCGTCCTCGTTGTGCAGCGTGGCGTTGCTGACAGTGGTGCCGCCGACAAACACCGGCTCCAGCTTGGCCACCGGCGTGAGCTTGCCGGTGCGGCCCACCTGGATGTCGATGTCCAGCAGGCGGGTCATCTGTTCCTGCGCCGGGAACTTGTGCGCCACCGCCCAGCGCGGCTCGCGGCTGACAAAGCCCAGCTGTTCCTGCAGCGCCCGGTCGTTGACCTTGTAGACCACGCCGTCAATGTCGAACGGCAGGCTGTCGCGCAGCGCCGCGATACGGTCGTGGAAGGCCATCAGGCCCGCGGCGCCCTGCACCACCGCGCGGTGTTCGCACACCGGCAGGCCCAAGGCGGCCACCGCGTCCAGCAGGCCGCTGTGGGTGGTGGGCACGTCCCAGCCCTGCACCTCGCCCAGGCCGTAGGCATAGAAGCTCAGCGGGCGCTTTGCGGCGATCGCCGGGTCCAGCTGGCGCACAGCGCCGGCGGCGGCATTGCGCGGGTTGACGAAGGTCTTCTCATGCTTGGCCCCGGCGGCGATCAACGCGCGCTGGCGCTCGTTCAAGGCCTCGAAGTCGTCGCGGCGCATGAAGACCTCGCCGCGAATCTCCAGCACGGCCGGCGTGGCGCCCATCAGCCGCAGCGGGA
>JAYSCA010000669.1:0-1950 GCA_041915165.1 Ideonella sp. | reverse complement strand
GCGCCTGCCCGAGATGGCGACGCTGGCCGGCATGAGCCCCAGCCATTTCCAGCGCAGCTTCAGCGCCCACCACCAGGTCAGCCCCCACCAATGGCTGATGGCCCAGCGGCTGGCCGAGGCCAAGCGTCTGCTGGCCCGGGGCCAGGCCCCGGCCGAGGCCGCCACCGCCGTGGGCCTGACCGACCAGGCCCACCTGACCCGGCGCTTCGCGGCGATGTACGGCATCACGCCGGCGCGCTACCAGCGCGAGATCGGCGTGCGCTCCCCCCTGCGGGGCTGAGGCCCCGCGTCAGCGGCTGGGGGCCGCGCTGGCCGGCAGCACCGCGGCCGCGGCGGCCAGCACCTCGCGGGTCAGCGCCGCAGCCACCGGCAGGCCTTGCCGGCACTGCCAGTACAGCGGCACCCCCAGCGACCGGCCCGGCACCAGCTCCTGCAGACGGCCCTGGGCCAGCGCCTCCCGCACCAAGGGCTCGGGGTTCATGCCCCAGCCCAGGCCGGCCAGGCCGGCGTCGACAAAGGCCTGGGTGGACGGCAGCCAGTGCGTGGGCAGCGCCGGGGCCTCGGCCGTGCCCAGCCACTGGGCCACCCACGCGGTCTGCAAACGGTCGCGCCGGCTGAAGGTCAGGCTGGGCGCCTGGGCCAGGGTGGCGGCCTCCACGCCGGCCGCGAACCAGCGCGCGCAAAACGCCGGGCTGGCGGTGGCGCGGTAATCCAAGGTGCCCAGCGGCACGCTGCGGCAGCCCGGCACCGGTTTGTCCAGCGCGGTGACGGCGGCCACCACCTCGCCGCGGCGCAGGCGCTCGGCGGTGTGGTCCTGGTCCTCCAGGCTGATGTCCAGCAGCAGGTCCAGCCCGTCGGCGATGCGGGCGGCGGCCGGCACGAACCAGGTGGCCAGGCTGTCGGCATTGACCGCGATCGGCAGCGTGACCCGCTGGCCGCCACTCGGCCCGGCACCGGGCAGCTCGGCCGCCAGCGCCCGCTCCAGCAAGGCCACCTGCTCCTGGTGACGGCACAGCCGGGCGCCGGCCTCGGTCGCGCGGGTGGGGGTGTCGCGCACCACCAGCACCTGGCCGGCGCGTTCCTCCAGCAGGCGCACCCGCTGCGACACGGCCGAGGGGGTCAGGTGCAGGGCCCGCGCGGCCCGCTCGAAACTGCCTTCGCGCACCACGGCGGCCAGGGCTTCGAGCAGGGTGTAGTCGTACATGGCGCGCGGGCAGAAAAGAGGCGGTTCAGCCACGCTACCGCGGCTGAAGCAAGTCTAACTGGCCCCCTGGCGGCGGGCCGGGCATGCTGCGCATCCATGGTGTCTTCCATCCTGCTTCCCGTTCCGGCACCGGCCGGTGCCGCGCCCTTGTGGAGCGCGGCCAGCCATGGCCTGGCCCTGTCGCTGGGCCTGATCGTCGCCATCGGCGCCCAGAACGCCTTCGTGCTGCGCCAGGGTCTGCAGCGGGCCCATGTCGGCCCGTTGGTGCTGGCCTGCGTGGCCGCCGACGCGCTGCTGATGGCCGCCGGCGTGGCCGGTCTGGCCGGCCTGATCGGCGGCCACCCCGCCCTGGCCCGCGTGCTGGCCGGCGCCGGCATGCTGTTCCTGCTGGCCTACGGCCTGCGGGCCCTGTGGTCGGCGCGCCGGCCCGGCAGTCTGCAGGCCGGCGCCACGGCCCCGCTGAGCCAGCGCCAGGCCCTGCTGCAGCTGGCCGGCTTCACGCTGCTGAACCCGCATGTCTACCTGGACACGGTGCTGCTGGTCGGCTCGGTGGGCGCGCAGCAGCCGAGCTGGGCGGCCCGCGGCGCCTTCGTGGCCGGCGCGGCCAGCGCCAGCGCGCTGTGGTTCACCACCCTGGGCTATGGCGCACGCTGGCTGGCGCCCTGGTTCGCCCGGCCCCGGGCCTGGCAGCTGCTGGACGGCCTGATCGGCGCGATGATGCTGGGACTGGCTTGGCAGCTCTGGCC
>JAYSCA010000668.1:0-1951 GCA_041915165.1 Ideonella sp. | reverse complement strand
GCCGCTGACCGACCGCACCCTGGCCATGATCTTCGAGAAGGCCAGCACCCGCACCCGCGTCAGCTTCGAGGCCGGCATGTACCAGATGGGCGGCTCGGTGGTGCACCTGACCACCGGTGACAGCCAGCTGGGCCGCAGCGAGCCGATTGAGGACAGCGCCCGCGTCATCAGCCGCATGGTCGACCTGGTGATGATCCGCACCTTTGAGCAGAGCAAGATCGAGCGCTTCGCGGCGCACTCGCGCGTGCCCGTCATCAACGGCCTGACCAACGAGTTCCACCCCTGCCAGATCCTGGCCGACCTGCTGACCTACCTGGAGCACCGCGCGCCGCTGAACGCCAGTGGCTATGACCTGAACAGCCTGAAGGGCAAGGTGGTGGCCTGGGTGGGCGACGGCAACAACATGGCCAACACCTGGCTGCAGGCGGCCGAGATCCTGGGCTTCACAGTCCACGTCAGCACCCCCTCGGGCTACGAGGTGGACCCGACCGTGGCCGGCGTGCGCGACACCAGCTGCTACCAGGTCTTCAAGAACCCGCTGGACGCCTGCCGCGGCGCCCACCTGGTCACCACCGACGTGTGGACCAGCATGGGTTACGAGGCCGAGAACGAGGCCCGCATCAAGGCCTTCGCCGACTGGTGCGTGGATGCCGAGATGATGGCCGTGGCCCAACCCGACGCGCTGTTCATGCACTGCCTGCCGGCCCACCGCGGCGAAGAGGTCACCGCCGAGGTGATCGACGGTCCGCAGTCGGTGGTCTGGGACGAGGCCGAGAACCGCATGCACGTGCAGAAGGCCTTGATGGAGTACCTGCTGCTGGGGCGCATCGGGTAAATCCTGAGTCGAAACGGCGCCGGGCATCAGTCCGGCGTCAGCGCTTTGGGCCACAGTCTCCGCCAGGAGACCTCACGACACCATGAAGCTGGCCCTGATCACCGACCTGCATGCCAACCGCGAGGCCGTGCAGGCCGTGCTGGAACATGCCGAGGCCCAGGGCGCGGGCCGCTACGCCTTCCTGGGCGACTACGTCGGCTATGGCGCCGACCCCGGCTGGGTCATCGACACCGTGCGCCGCTACGTGGCCCAGGGCGCCATCGCCGTCGGTGGCAACCACGACGCTGGGGTGGCCACCGAAATCTCGCCCACGATGCGCCCGGACGCCCGCCTGGCGGTCGAATGGACGCGCGGCCAGCTGTCCCCCGAACAACTCGCCTTCCTGACCGAGCGCCCCCTCTCGCACACCGAGGACGACATGCTGTTCGTGCATGCCAACGCCTTCGCGCCGGCCGAGTGGGAGTACATCCAGGGCCGGCTGGAAGCGGTGCGCAGCCTGCATGCCACACCCTGCCACTACACCTTCTGCGGGCACATGCACGAGCCCCGGCTGTTCCATCTCTCGGGCACTGGCAAGGCGGGCGACTTCGTGCCCTCCCCCGGCGTGGCCATTCCGCTGCCGCCGATCCGGCAATGGCTGGTCATCCCCGGCTCCGCCGGCCAGCCGCGCGACAACAATCCAGCCGCCTGCTACGCCATGTTCGACCGTGCGGAACAGACGCTGACCTTTCACCGCGTGCCCTACGACCACGACACGGCGGCACGCAAGATCCTCGAGGCCGGTCTGCCGGCCCGTCTGGCGGAGCGTCTGGTCCATGGTCAATAGCGGCAGCTTCCCCCCCGTCACCGGTGACACCCCCGCGAATGCCCCGCTGAAGGCGGGGCAGGTGGTCGATGGCTTCCGACTCGACGAAGCCCTGCACCGCGGCGGGATGGCCACGCTCTGGCGGGTCACGCGGATGGCCGAGGACGGCATCCCGCTGAACGGCCCTGACGCCCTGCCGCTGATCATGAAGGTGCCCCGCATCAAGGGGGGCGAGGACCCGGCCACCATCGTCGGCTTCGAGGTCGAGCGCATGATCATGCCGACCCTCTCGGGGCCGCATGTGCCGAAGT
>JAYSCA010000667.1:0-1957 GCA_041915165.1 Ideonella sp. | reverse complement strand
AAGGTGGCGCCGTCACCGTGCACCTTCACGAAGGTGTAGCCCAGTTCGCCATACAGGGGCGAGACGGTTTCAGCGTGAGCGGCTCCCATGGCCAGCACAGCGGCGGCCATCACAGCAAATTTCTTCATTGTCAGTTCATCCAAAAAACAAGTGCACCCACCTGGTGCACTTTGCCCAGTTTATGTCTGGACGTTTCTCATTCGCGCAGTGGTGATTTTTCACATTGCGACCGTGACAGCGGCCAGCCCCGGTGCAGCAGGGGCAGGGCCCGGCCTGTCCTCCCGCCCTCGGCCATGTCTGGGCGGCGGCCTACGGGACAATGGCCCAGGTGATGACGGATGTTGCCAAGGAAGCCCCATGTCCCTGACCCCAGGCTCCAGCCGTGTGAGCCCCCACCCCATGCGCTGGCTGGAACACAAGGTACCGCCGCCAGTGGTGGCTCTGCTGCTGGGAGGCGCCATGGCGGCTGTGGCCGGCTGGCCGCCCACCCTGCCCTGGCCGCAGCCCTGGACCTGGCTGTTGGTGGGTACGCTGACCCTGGCGGGCCTGGCCTGTGACCTGAGCGGGCTGCTGCGCTTCCGGCGGGCCCACACCACCGTCAACCCGCTGACGCCGCAGAAGACCTCGGCCCTGGTCACGGGCGGCATCTACCGCCTGACCCGCAACCCGATGTACCTGGGCCTGGCGCTGTGGCTGACCGCCTGGGCCGTGCACCTGGGATCGCTGTGGCCGCTGGCCGGGCCGGTGCTGTTCGTGGCCTACATCACCCGCTTCCAGATCCTGCCGGAAGAGCGCCATCTGCATGCCCGCTTCGGCGCCGAGTACCTGGCCTACACCGAGCGGGTGCGGCGCTGGCTGTGAGGCCGGGCGTTACCATCGCCGTTTTCGCTGTCACGCCGCTCGCGGCACCCTGGTGAAGGCACGATGCCCATGCTGACCATCCGCAAACTCATCCCCCGTGGCCAGGGCTTGGCCGCCGTGCTGCTCAAGCGGGCCGCCACCGTGGCGCTGGACTGGGACGTGCGGCAGAAGAGCCGCTTCGACGCCACCGATTCGACCGGCCGGGTGCTGGGTGTGTTCCTGCCCCGCGGCACCACGGTGCGCGGCGGTGACGTGCTGGTGGCCGAAGACGGTTCGCTGATCCGCGTGCAAGCCGCCCCGCAGCCGGTGCTGGAAGTGCGCGCCTGCAGCCAGCACGGCAGCCCCTTCGACCTGCTGCGTGCGGCCTACCACCTGGGCAACCGCCATGTGCCGCTGGAGCTGCAGCCCGACCACCTGAAGCTGGAGCCCGACCATGTGCTGGCCGACATGCTGCGCCAGATGCACCTGATCGTCACCGAGACCCAGGCCGGCTTCGAGCCGGAAGGCGGCGCCTACGGCCAGGGTGGTCACAGCCATGGCCATGCGCACGCCCACGACCACGCCCACGAGGCGCATGCGGACCATGACCATGCGCACGGCCATGTGCATGGCCCGGACTGCCAGCACGACCACGCCCCCGCACCGGCCGCGGCCCGGGGCAAGCCGATCCCCGTGGCGGTCTCGGCCGCGCCGGCCGCGCATGTGCATGGGCCCGGCTGCGGTCATGACCATGGGCATGACCACGACCACAGCGGCCACCAGCACTGAGCCATGCCGCGTGTGCGTCCCCCCGTGGCGCCGCTGCCGGCGGCCACGCTGCTGCAGCTGATGTGGCTGGCCTCACCGGCCCTGCCGGTGGGTGGTTTCAGCTACTCGGAAGGGCTGGAAGCGGCCGTCGAGGCCGGCCGGGTCGGCAACGAGGCCCAGGCCGCCGACTGGCTGGATGACCAGCTGACCCTGGCCCTGGGGCGGGCCGACCTGCCCGTGGTGGCCCGGGCCGCACAGGCCTGGCAACGGCACGACCTGGCCAGGGTGGCCGAGTTGAACGACTGGGTGCGCATGACCCGCGAAAGCAGCGAGCTGCGCCTGCAGACCG
>JAYSCA010000666.1:0-1975 GCA_041915165.1 Ideonella sp. | reverse complement strand
GGTGGTCTGGGACATCCTTGAAGAAGTCATCAAGGAACACCCGATCATGCTGAACCGCGCTCCGACGCTGCACCGTCTGGGCATTCAGGCCTTCGAGCCGGTGCTGATCGAAGGCAAGGCCCTGCAGCTGCATCCGCTGGTCTGCGCGGCTTTCAACGCCGACTTCGACGGTGACCAGATGGCCGTCCACGTGCCGCTGTCGATCGAAGCGCAGATGGAAGCCCGCGCCCTGATGCTGGCCTCCAACAACGTGCTGTTCCCCGCCTCGGGCGAACCGTCGATCGTGCCGTCGCAAGACGTGGTGCTGGGCCTGTACTACTCGACCCGCGAGCGCACCAACGCCAAGGGCGAGGGCATGATCTTCTCGGACACCGTGGAACTGCGCCGTGCGCTGGACTGCGGGGCCGTCGAGATCACCGCCAAGATCAGCGTCCGCCTGACCGAATGGACCAAGGACGACAACGGTGACTTCCAACCCCAGCTCAAGCTGGTGGAAACCACCGTCGGCCGCGCGCTGCTGTCGGAAATCCTGCCCAAGGGCCTGCCGTTCGCGAACATCAACAAGGCGCTGAAGAAGAAGGAAATTTCTCGCCTGATCAACACCTCCTTCCGCAAGTGCGGTCTGAAGGAAACGGTGGTGTTCGCCGACAAGCTGCTGCAGTCGGGCTTCCGCCTGGCCACGCGCGCTGGCATCTCGATCGCCATCGAGGACATGCTGGTGCCGCCGCAGAAGCCGGGCCTGATCGAGCGCGCCGAGAAGGAAGTCAAGGAGATCGAGCAGCAGTACGTCTCGGGTCTCGTGACCGCCGGCGAGCGCTACAACAAGGTCGTGGACATCTGGGGCAAGACCGGTGACGAGGTCGGCAAGGTCATGATGGCCCAGCTCTCCAAGCAGAAGACCATCGACCGCCACAACAAGGAAGTCGACCAGGAGTCGTTCAACTCCATCTACATGATGGCCGACTCCGGGGCGCGGGGTTCTGCCGCCCAGATCCGCCAGCTGGCGGGCATGCGCGGCCTGATGGCCAAGCCGGACGGCTCGATCATCGAGACACCGATTACCGCGAACTTCCGCGAAGGCCTGAACGTTCTGCAGTACTTCATCTCCACCCACGGGGCCCGGAAGGGCCTGGCGGATACGGCGCTGAAGACCGCGAACTCCGGCTACCTGACCCGTCGTCTGGTCGACGTGACCCAGGATCTGGTGGTGACCGAGGACGATTGCGGCACCGAAGCCGGTTTCGCGATGCGCGCGCTGGTCGAGGGCGGTGAAGTCATCGAATCGCTGCGCGACCGCGTGCTGGGTCGCGTGACGGCCGTCGAGGTGCTGCACCCCGAGACCCAACAGGTCGTGGTGCCGGCTGGCACGATGCTGGACGAGGACACCCTGGACATCGTCGAGGCCGCGGGCGTGGACGAGATCAAGGTCCGCACCCCGCTGACCTGCGAAACCCGCTACGGTCTGTGCGCCAAGTGCTATGGCCGCGACCTGGGCCGCGGTGGTCTGGTGAACACCGGTGAGGCCGTGGGCGTGATCGCTGCGCAGTCGATCGGTGAGCCGGGCACGCAGCTGACCATGCGGACCTTCCACATCGGTGGTGCGGCGTCGCGTGCGGCGGTGGCCTCCAGCGTGGAAGCCAAGTCGGACGGCATCATCGGCTTCAACGCCACGATGCGCTACGTGACCAATGGCAAGGGCGAGCTGGTGGTGATCTCCCGTTCGGGCGAGATCGTCATCTCCGACCCGCACGGCCGCGAGCGTGAGCGTCACAAGGTGCCGTACGGCGCGATCCTGAACGTCAAGGCCGACCAGACCATCAAGGCTGGCACCATCCTGGGCAACTGGGATCCGCTGACCCGCCCGATCATCACGGAATTCGCCGGCAAGGCGAAGTTCGAGAACGTCGAGGAAGGCGTGACCGTGGCCAAGCAGGTGGACGAGGTCACCGGCCTGTCCACCCTGGTGGTGATCGAC
>JAYSCA010000665.1:0-1975 GCA_041915165.1 Ideonella sp. | reverse complement strand
CATCGGTGGCCGCGTCGGGGCAGCGCACCCGCAACACGCAGTGCGGGCCGGTGTCGATCAGGTCCTCGACCACGCCCAGCGTGGCACCGTCACGGTTCTCCACACTCAGGCCGATCAGGTCAACCCAGTAGAACTCGTCTGGATCGGCACTGGGAAAGCTGCTGCGGGCCACGAACACCCGCGCGCCCTTCAGGGCCTCGGCGGCGTTGCGATCCGGCACTTCCTGGGCCGTGGCCACCACCAGCTCGCCCTGCTCGCGGGCCTGGGTGATCCGCAACAGGGGCGGCAACCCGGGCGCCGCCACGGCAGGGCCGGGGCGCTTGGCAGCGGTCTCCGCGCGCTGGAGGAACCAGCGGCGAGAAGAAAACAGGGCCTGGGGATCGGTGGAAAAGGGTTGCACCTTGAAGCCACCCTTGATCCCCCAGGCGTCGACGATGCGACCGACTTCGATCGCATCCTCGGGCCAGGCCGGCTGGTCGTCCACCGCCATCATTGCAGCAGCGTCCCCCATGCCGGTGTTCTGGCGAGATCGGGCAATCAGGCAGCAGCCTTGGCCTGAGCCGTGGCGAACAGACGCGTCACGGTTTCAGAAGCCAGGGCGCCCACGCCTTGCCAGTAGGTCACGCGGTCCAGGGCGACGCGCAGACCTTCTTCACCTTCCTTGGCCATCGGGTTGTAGAAACCGATGCGCTCGATGAAGCGGCCATCGCGACGCACGCGCGAGTCAGCCACGACGATGTTGTAGAAAGGACGCTTCTTGGAGCCGCCGCGCGACAGACGAATCACGACCATGGTTGTCGTTCCTTCAATTCACAGAATTCAGCCACCGCGCCCTGGAGACACCTCAGAGTCTGGCAGTCGGAAGGCCCCGGACAGCGCCAGGCTCATGCCCAACGCGCCCGCAGGCACGGTTCGGCCCCGTAGATACGCCAACCACCTCTTCCACAGGTCCTTGCCAGGCCGCGAGGCCTGAAAAACCGCGGCCAAGGTGGTGACCGTGACCGAAACCCGCAATTATAAGCAGCTTGATAGGCGCTGCTCAATGCCCGCGCCCATCGGCAGGCCGATCAGAACAGGAAAATGCTCAGCCAGTAGCACAGCGCCGCCACCAGCGCGGCTGCCGGGATCGTGAAGATCCAGGCCCAGACGATGTTGCTGGCCAGCCCCCAGCGCACGGCCGACGGGTTGCGCACCGAGCCGACCCCGACGATGGCGCCGGTGATCGTGTGGGTGGTGGACACCGGCACCCCCAGGGCGGTGGCGATGAACAGCGACGCGGCCCCGCCGGTCTCGGCACAGAAGCCGCCGACCGGCTTGAGCTTGGTCAGGCGCTGCCCCATGGTCTTGACGATGCGCCAGCCACCGAACATGGTGCCCATGCCGATGGCGAAGTAGCAGCACCAGATGACCCAGCTGGGCGGTGCCTTGGCGTCCACGGCGACATAGCCGGCCGCCACCAGCAGCATCCAGATGATGCCGATGGTCTTCTGCGCGTCATTGCCCCCGTGGCCCAGCGAGTAGAGCCCGGCGGAGAACAGCTGCAGCCGGCGGAACCAGCGGTCCACCTTGCGCGGCGGCGTTCGTCGGCAGATCCAGGACACGGCCACCATCATCAGCGAGCCGAAGATGTAACCCAGCACCGGCGACAGGAAGATGAACAGCACCGTCTTGGCGATGCCGGCGCCCACCAGCTTGGCGACCCCGGCCTTGGCCATGACCGCGCCGATGATGCCGCCGATCAGGGCGTGCGAGCTCGACGAGGGAATGCCATACCACCAGGTGAAGACGTTCCAGAAGATGGCGCCGATCAGGGCGCCGAACACGACGTGGTGATCGACCACCCCGGGTTCGACGATGCCCTTGCCGATCGTGCTGGCCACCTTCAGGTGGAAGATCGAGATGGCGATGACGTTGAACATGGCGGCGAACAGGACCGCCTGCTGCGGCTTGAGCACGCCGGTGGACACCACCGTGG
>JAYSCA010000664.1:0-1983 GCA_041915165.1 Ideonella sp. | reverse complement strand
GGTGTGGCAGATGACCTCGACCATCGAGGCCCGGCTGCGGCCCGATGTGGACTGGCCCGCGCTGTGGCGTGCCACCTTTCCCTGCGGTTCCATCACCGGGGCGCCCAAGCACCGGACGATGCAGCACATCCAGCGCCTGGAGGGCTCGCCGCGCGGCCTGTACTGTGGCGCCATCGGTTGGATCGAGGCCGGGGAGGGCCTGGGCCAGGCGACCCTGTCGGTGGCGATCCGGACCCTGACGCTGGGGCCGGCCGAGGTTGACACCCGACCGCTGGTGCTGGGGGTGGGGGCCGGCATCGTGCTGGACAGCGACGCGGCCCAGGAGCGGGCCGAGTGCGTGTTGAAGGCCCGTTTCCTGACCGCCCTGGATCCGGGGCTGGGGCTGTTCGAGACCCTGCGACTGGCGCAGGGGGACTACCCGCTGTTGGCGGCCCATCTGGACCGTCTGGCCCGCAGTGCCGCCCGGTTGGGGTTTCCGTTCGCCCCCGCGCAGGCCGTCGAGACACTGCAGCGCGTGGCGCAGCAGCTGCCCGGCCCGGGGCCGCACCGGGTGCGGCTGGATCTGTCCGCCGACGGGACCTTGAGCGTTCGCCATGCCCCCTTGGCGCCGCTGCCGCGGGAGCCGGTGCGTCTGGCCTGGGGGCAGACCACGGTGCCGCGGGGGCGGGCGCTGGCGGGCCTGAAGACCACCGACCGGGCGCTCTACGACGGCCTGGTGGCCGAGGCTGAGGCCCAGGGGGCCTTCGATGCGTTGCTGTTCAGCACCGACGGCTGGCTGCTGGAGGGCGGGCGCAGCAACATCCTGCTGCGGCTGGACGGCGGCTGGGTCACACCGCCGGTGGCCGATGGCCTGCTGCCGGGCGTCATGCGCGCCCAATTGCTGGCCGACCCCGCCTGGGCGCTGCGGGAGCGTTCCATCCACCGGGATGAGCTGGGGGCCGTGCGCGAATGGCGCGTCTGCAATGCGCTGCGCGGCGTGCTGGCCGCGCAGCTGCTGCCACCTCAGACCTGACGGTTGCGCGCCAGCGGCGGGTTCTTCGCGAAGTAACGGTCGATGCCGGTGTAGAGCGCCTGCACCAGCTGCAGCTGGTAGTCGGCGTCCTTGAGCTTGCGCTCTTCGTCGGGGTTCGAGATGAAGGCCGTCTCGACCAGGATGGACGGGATGTCAGGGGCTTTGAGCACCGCGAAGCCGGCCTGTTCCACCTCGCCCTTGTGCAGCTTGCCCACGTTGCCAATGCGTGAGAGCACTTCCTTGCCCACCCGCAGGCTGTCCTTGATCTGGGCGGTGGTGCTCATGTCCAGCAGCGCGCGCAGCACCTGGGCGTCCTTGGTGGCAGCGTTCACACCGCCCACCACGTCGGCCGCGTTCTCGCGCTGGGCCATCCAGCGGGCGGCAGCGCTGCTGGCGCCGTGGTCGCTCAGCGCGAACACGCTGGCGCCACGCGCCTCGGGCGTGAAGAAGGCGTCGGCATGCACCGAGACGAACAGATCGGCCTGCACGCGGCGGGCCTTGGCCACGCGCTCCTGCAGCGGCACGAAGAAGTCGGCGTCACGGGTCAGCATGGCGCGCATGTTGGGCCGCTCGTTGAGCCGGTCGCGCAACTGGGTGGCGATCTGCAGCACCACGTCCTTCTCGCGCAGGCCCGACGGGCCGATGGCGCCGGGGTCTTCGCCGCCGTGGCCCGGGTCGATGGCGACCACGATCAGGCGGTTGATGCGGTCGCGCTGGGCCACGGTGGGCTTGGGGGCCGGGGCCGGCGCCGGGGTGAGGCCCGGTTTGGGCTTGGGCACCAGCGGTTCCTTGCTGGGCTGGGTGGCCTCGGTGGCGGCCAGTGGCCGGTCCACCCGGTTCATGAACTCGCCCAGGGCGTCGTCCACGCTGCGGGCGGCCTGACGTTCGGCCTGCAGCTTGTCGTTGACCAAGGAGAGCAGCGGATCGGGGGCCTGGGTGGGGTAGAGGTCGAAGACCAGCCGGTTCTGGTA
>JAYSCA010000663.1:0-1989 GCA_041915165.1 Ideonella sp. | reverse complement strand
GCCGGCGATGAATTCGTGCTGGCGGCCGGCATCGGCAGCCGCGCCCTGGCCGAGACGGTGGGCATCCGCCTGCCGCTCTACCCGCTCAAGGGCTACAGTCTGAGCGCTCCCATTGGCGCGCACCACCATCCGCCGGAAGTGAGCGTCACGGATTTCGAGAAAAAAGTGCTGTACACCCGGATCGGACACCAGTTGCGCGTCGCTGCCATGGTGGACCTGGTCGGTCTCCACGAGGAGATCGACCCGCAACGACTCGCGGCCCTGCAACGGGCCGTGCACGCCACCCTGCCCGACGCGGCCGACTACGCACAGGCCGAGCCCTGGGCGGGCCTGCGTCCGGCCACGCCGGCGGGCGCGCCCATCCTGGGCGCCAGCCCGGTCGAGCACCTCTGGCTCAACGTCGGCCACGGCGCCTTGGGCTTCACCTTCTCGTTCGGCTCGGCCCGCATCCTCAGCCGCCTGATCGCCGGCCAACCCAGCCCGCTGCCCCTGGACGGGCTGCAGCTGCAAGCCGCATGAGCGCGCCCGTCGCCCCGTTGACCGCCGAGACGCTGGCCGAGGCCCTGCGCCAGGCCGTGCTGGCACGCGACTTTGGCGCCACCCCCGACATGCTGGAAGGCGGCGGCCCGGTGCGCCACTTCCCCAGCCTGGACCTGGCGGTGGTCGCCTTCCCGGAGGGCGGCGCGCCGGTGGCGGCCAATGTGCTGTTCTCGCGCGATCTGCCGCAGGGCTGGGTGGCCCGCATGGAGCCCGGCTGCGGCCCGGTGGCCAATGTGCGCTACCTGGCCGACCAGACCGACGCGCTGTTCAATTCGGTGGCCTGGCAGCCCGAGGCCCAGTGGAACGCGATGGCCTGGACCCCGCTGCCCAGCGGCGCCCGCCAGATCGACCCGCAGGCCCCCCGCTTCGTCCAGCCCTACCCGGCCTCGCTGCTCAAGCTGATGGTGCTGGTGGCCGTGGCCCACTGCGTGGACCGCGACGAGGTGCACTGGGACGACGCGTTCGGCTTTGCCGACATGACCCGCCCGGTGCGCACCTGGGCGATGGACATGATGGCCCAGAGCAGCAACGAAGCCACCTCGGCCATGGTGGCGCTGCTGCACCGCTGCGGTCTGATCCGCCGCGAAGGCGGCCACGAAGTGCACAACGGCTGGCATGCGTGGATGGCCCGCCACGGCCTGCACACCCTGCGCCTGGCCGACACCCAGCCCGACGGCGGCTGGCAGAACCGCGCCGGCGCCGGCGTCGGCCACCTGCAGATGACCGCCTGGGACACGGTGCGCCTGCTGTGGCTGCTGGACCCGCTGGCTCCGCCCGCCCCCTGGCCGCGCCAGGACCACGGCCCGCTGCTGAGCGCGCCGCAGCTGAAGGTGGTGCTCGACTGCCTGGCCGCCCAGGGCGTGCACGGCATCCTGTCCTCGGCCCTGCTGGCCGGCCTGCCCGGTTGGGTGCCCGGCATCCCGGCCCAGCTGCCGGCGCAGTGGATCGACCGCCAGGGCCACGGCCAGGTGGCCGGTGACCTCTACCCCGGCGACCTGCGCGCCGCCCAGGCCGAGGCCCCGCTGCGCTTTGCCCACAAGACCGGCACCACCGAGAACTACGCCTCCAACGCCGGCATCGTGACCGGCCGGCCCGGCCTGGCCCGGCGCCATTACCTGGTCGCGGTGCTGACCAACCTGGGCACCCGCTACGCTCCGCATCCGCTGGCCTTCAGCACTTGGCGCTTGCCGGCGCTGGGCGCTGCCCTCGACGCCTGGCTGGCCCCGCACCTGGAGCCGAGCGGGAAGCCGAGCACGCCATGAGCCGCCACGCCTGGATCCCGCCGCTGCCGCCCGGCGCCTGCCTGGGCCTGATCGCCCCGGCCGGCCCGACGCCCGCCGAGCAGCTGGCCCCGGTGGAGGCGCTGCTGCGCAGCCAGGGCTGGCAGATCCGGGTCTACCCCGGCTGCCATGGGCCGGCCCACCTGGACCATCTGGCCGCCGACGATGA
>JAYSCA010000662.1:0-1990 GCA_041915165.1 Ideonella sp. | reverse complement strand
CATGCGCAGCACGGTGGCCTCGAATTCACCGCCAGGGCCGTCGGCCCCACCCTGAAAGAGGGTGATGCCATCGCCCGGCTGCAGGCGCAGCACCTGCACATGGCGCGCAGCGCCGGGGGGCAGGTCGATTTCGGCACCGGGGGCCAGGTTAGCGGGGCAGTGGAAGCGGGGCATCTACTATTACTTTCATAGCTGCCACCGCTTGCTCAATAAGCGCTGGAGGCCAATTTGACTCAAAACCAGAAGGACAACCTCACATGCGGCCGTACGCGAAACCGGTGACGGGTGTGGTGCCTTCGATCTCGTCCACCAGTTGCAGCAGCGGGCCCAGCTGGCGGTAGCGGTTGGCGGTGGAGCGGATGTAATGCAAAAAGCGCGGGGCGTCGGCCAGGTACTTGGGCTTGTCGTCGCGCAGGGTCAGGCGGGCGAAGATGCCAGCCACCTTGAGGTGGCGCTGCAGGCCCATCCATTCCACCGCGCGGTAGAACTCGCCAAAGTCCGCGCCCCAGCCGCTGGCGCTGTTAGCCCCCAGCAGCCCGGCCTTGCGGGCCTTCTCCCAGTAACGCACGGTAACGTCGATGACGAATTCCTCTTCCCAGCTGATGAACGCGTCGCGCAACAGGCTGGCGATGTCATAGGTTATGGGGCCGTACACGGCATCCTGAAAGTCCAGCACCGCCAAGGGGCCGCCCTCTTGCAACGGCACCATCAAGTTTCTGGTCATGAAATCGCGGTGCACAAAGACGCTGGGCACGGCCAGGTTGTGCGCCACGATGAGGTTGAAGGCGTTGTCCAGCGTGGCCTGCTGCTTGTCGGTCAGCGTCACGCCGCGGTGGCGGGCCAGGTACCAGTCTGGGAACAGCGACAGCTCGCGGCGCAGCAGGGCTTCGTCGTACACGGGCAGGACGCCGGGGCGTGAAGCCTTTTGCCAGTCCAGCAGCACATCGGTGGCTTGCAGATACCACTGTAGCGCGGCCTGGGGGTTTTCGGGCTGCAGCAGCTCGATCAGGGTCTGCTTGCCCAGGTCCGTCAGCAGCATGAAGCCCCCGGCTTCGTCCCAGGCCAGGATCTGCGGCACGTTCAGCCCGGCCTCGGCCATCAGGGCCTGCACCTGCACGAAGGGGCGGCAGTTTTCCTTGTCGGGCGGGGCGTCCATGACGATACAGCTGGGGCCTTGAGCGGTGTCGATGCGCAGGTAGCGGCGAAAGCTCGCGTCGGCCGAGGCGGGGCGCAGCGTGGCTGGCAGCAGCTGGTGGCTGGCCACCAGCGGGGCCAGCCAGGCCTCAAAAGCCGCACGGCGGGCAGGGTCGGCCCAGACCACCGGGGCAGGCGCAGCAGCGCTGCCAGCGGCGGAAGAATCAGGGCGGGAAGGAGAAAGGGGGGAAGAGGGGTGGCTCATGGATAATCGGATTTTAAAACCCGCCCCGCGGCCCCTGCGGCCGGCGCGGGTGATTCCATCTGCCCTCGCCCCCAACGCCCACGTGCCACGCAGCCAGCCCATCACCGCGCAGACCTCCACCCCCCGGACCCGGCCCGCTGCGGCAGCCGCTTTGCGGTTGCGCCCGCCCGTTCCCCGGGCCCTGGCGTATTGCATTGCGCTGGCCTGGTGCGGGCTGCCGCTGGCCGCGCAGGCGCAGGCCGCTGCCCCCAGCGCCTGGGACGAGCCACTGACGCTGCGCAAGTCGCCCGCGCTGCAGGAAACCATTCCTGAATCAGTGCGCACGCAACTGCCGGTGTTCGTCACCGGTGACCGCATCAGCGGCCAGACGGATCTGAACGCCACCATCGAAGGCAACGCCGAACTGCGCCGGGGCGATACCGTCATCCGCGCCGACCGGCTCGACTACAACGTGCCTGAAGACCTGGCCAAGGCGCGCGGCAACGTGCGCATCAACCGCGCAGGCAACAGCTACGAAGGCTCGGCCCTGGATTTGCGGGTGGATGCGTTTGAAGGCTTCTTCACCGACGCCCGCTACCGCCTGCTGGCCAC
>JAYSCA010000661.1:0-1991 GCA_041915165.1 Ideonella sp. | reverse complement strand
GAGGAGGCCCTGCTGTTCACCGGGGACCATGTGATGCAGGGCTCGACCGTGGTGATCAACCCGCCCGATGGCGACATGGCCGCCTACCTGGCTTCGCTGCAGCACCTGCAGACCTTGCCGCTGCAATGGCTGGCGCCAGGGCACGGCTTTCTGATGGCCCAGCCGCAGCGCGAACTGGCCCGGCTGGTGGCACACCGCCTGGGCCGCGAGGCCAAGGTGCTGCAGGCGTTGCAGGCCCAAACCGCGCCGGTGGCGCTGGCCGAACTGCTGCCCCAGGTGTACGGCGACGTGCCCACGGCCCGCCATGCGGTGGCCGAGCGTTCGCTGTGGGCCCACCTGCGCAAGCTGGAGCACGAGGGCCGTGCGGCACAGGCCCAGGGCCGCTGGTGCGCCACGGTGCCGGCCGGCTCTTGAAACCGGGGGGAACGTCCCCATGTGCGCGACCGTAGGCCGCTGCCGTGCGCGCGCACGCTGCCGCGGTGAACCCTGTCGAATCCACCCAAGCCCATGAGCAAGCAAACCCATTCCTTCCAGGCCGAGGTCCAGCAGATCCTTCACCTGGTGACCCATTCGCTGTACTCGAACAAGGAAATCTTCCTGCGCGAGCTGGTCTCGAACGCGTCGGACGCCTGCGACAAGCTGCGCTACGAGGCGCTGGACAAGCCCGCGTTGTACGAAGAGTCGCCCAATCTGGAGATCCGGGTCTTCTTCGATGCCCAGGCCAAGACCCTGACCATCCGCGACAACGGCATCGGCATGAGCGCCGAAGAGGCCGCGGCCCACCTGGGCACCATCGCCAAGAGCGGCACGCGCGACTTCATGGCCAAGCTCTCGGGCGACCAGAAGAAGGACGCCAACCTGATCGGCCAGTTCGGCGTGGGCTTCTACTCCGGCTTCATCGTGGCCGACCGCATCACGGTGGAAAGCCGCCGCGCCGGGCTGCCGGCCGACCAGGCCGTGCGCTGGAGCAGCGAAGGCACCGGCGAGTACGAACTGGAAACGATCTCCCGCGGCGAACGGGGCACGGACGTCATCCTGCACCTGCGCGAGGAAGAGGCCGAGTTCCTGTCCACCTGGCGTCTGAAGGCCATCATCAGCAAGTACAGCGACCACATCTCGCTGCCGATCCTGATGAAGAAGGAGACCTGGGACGCCGAGGCGGCCCAGCAGGTCGTCACCGACGAGTGGGAAACCGTCAACAAGGCCGCGGCGCTGTGGGCCCGCGCCAAGAGCGACATCACCGACGCCGAATACCAGGACTTCTACAAGCAGATCAGCTACGACAGCGAACCGCCGCTGGCCTACACCCACAACCGGGTCGAGGGCCGCAGTGAGTACACGCAGCTGCTCTACATCCCGTCCAAGGCGCCGTTCGATCTGTGGAACCGCGACAAGCGCGGCGGCGTGAAGCTCTACGTCAAGCGCGTCTTCATCATGGACGACGCCGAGGCGCTGATGCCGGTCTACCTGCGCTTCGTCAAGGGCGTGATCGACTCGGCCGACCTGCCGCTCAACGTGAGCCGCGAGCTGCTGCAGGAAAGCCGCGATGTGAAGGCCATCCGCGACGGCTCGGCCAAGCGCGTGCTGTCCATGCTGGAAGGTCTGGCCGACAGCGAGAACGCTGACGACAAGACCAAGTACCAGCAGTTCTGGAACGCCTTCGGCGCCGTGCTGAAGGAAGGCCTGGGCGAAGACTTCGCCAACCAGGAGCGCATCGCCAAGCTGCTGCGTTTTGCCTCGACCCACGCCGACGAGGGCGTCTCGCTGGCCGATTACGTGGCCCGCATGAAGGAAGGCCAGGAGGCCATCTACGTCATCACCGCCGACAGCCTGGCCGCCGCCAAGAACAGCCCGCAGCTGGAGATCTTCCGCAAGAAGGGCATCGAGGTGCTGCTGCTGACCGACCGCGTGGACGAGTGGATGCTGTCGCACCTGCACGAGTTCGAAGGCCATGCGCTGCAAAGCGTGGCCAAGGGCGCGGTGGATCTGGG
>JAYSCA010000660.1:0-2006 GCA_041915165.1 Ideonella sp. | reverse complement strand
AGATTGGGGCCGAAACCGGTCCGCTTGATCGACTTCAGGAATTGCTTGGGGATGATCGCGTCGGTGTCGACGTTCTCGCGGTCCATCGGGGCCACCAGGCCCTTGTGCACGGTGAATTGGTCCATGTCAGTGCCTCATTTCTTCTTGGCTGCGCCTTCGATGCTCTCGCCAGCCTTCTGGATGTCCTTGCCCATGCCTTCAATCGTGTTGCAGGCGGTGAGCAGCACGACCGAGAGCCCGGCCAGCACGAACAGCAGCTTCTTGATCACAGGAAACTCCTTCAGGCGATGCGCCGCACGTCGACGAAATGGCCGGCCATCGCGGCGGCGGCGGCCATGGCCGGGCTCACCAGGTGGGTGCGGCCACCGGCGCCCTGACGGCCTTCGAAGTTGCGGTTGCTGGTGGAGGCGCAGCGCTCACCCGGCTCCAGCCGGTCGGCATTCATCGCCAGGCACATGCTGCAGCCCGGCTCGCGCCACTCGAAGCCGGCGGCCTTGAACACCTGGTCCAGGCCCTCGGCCTCGGCCTGCGCCTTCACCAGGCCCGAGCCTGGCACCACCAGCGCCAGCTTGACGTTGGCGGCGATGCGGCCGCCCACGCGCTTGACCACCGCGGCGGCCTCGCGCATGTCCTCGATGCGGCTGTTGGTGCAGGAGCCGATGAACACCTTGTCGATGCGCACGTCGGCCAGCGCCTTGTTGGGCTCCAGCGCCATGTAGGTCAGCGCGCGCTCCATCGCGTCGCGCTTGACCGCGTCCTTTTCCTTGTCGGGATCGGGCACACGGTCCTCAATGGACAGCACCATCTCGGGCGAGGTGCCCCAGGTGACCTGCGGGCGGATCTGCGCGGCGTCCAGCTCGACCACCTTGTCAAAGTGGGCACCGGGGTCGGAGTGCAGCGTGCGCCAGTAGGTGATGGCCTGCTCCAGCTCCACGCCGCTGGGACTGAAGGGGCGGCCCTTGACGTAGTTGATCGTGGTGTCGTCCACCGCCACCAGGCCGGCACGGGCGCCGGCTTCGATGGCCATGTTGCACACCGTCATGCGGCCTTCCATGCTCAGCGCGCGGATGGCCGAGCCGGCGAACTCGATGGTGTAGCCGGTGCCGCCGGCCGTGCCGATCTTGCCGATGATGGCCAGCACGATGTCCTTGGCGCCAACGCCCTTGGCCACCTGGCCTTCCACCTTGACCAGCATGTTCTTGGCCTTCTTGGCCAGCAGGGTCTGGGTGGCCAGCACATGCTCCACCTCGGAGGTGCCGATGCCGTGGGCCAGCGCACCAAAGGCGCCATGGGTGGAGGTGTGGCTGTCGCCGCAGACCACCGTCATGCCAGGCAGCGTGGCGCCCTGCTCCGGGCCGATCACGTGGACGATGCCCTGGCGGACATCGCCCATCTTGAACTGGGTGATGCCGTTGCGGTCGCAGTTGGCGTCCAGCGTGTCCACCTGCAGCTTGGAGACCGGGTCGGCGATGCCGTGGCTGCGGTCGGTGGTGGGCACGTTGTGGTCGCTCACCGCCAGGTTGGCCGACAGGCGCCAAACCTTGCGGCCGGCCAGGTCCAGGCCCTCGAAGGCCTGCGGGCTGGTCACTTCGTGCAGCAGTTGACGGTCGATGTAGAGCACGGCGGTGCCGTCTTCCTCGGTGTGGACGACGTGGTCGTCCCACAGCTTGTCGTAGAGGGTGCGTGCGGTCATGGCAGAGGCTGGTTGGACTGAAACAGTTTGGCGAAGCGCCAAGGGCGGAATTGTCGGGGATTCAGGCCCCGGCGGCACGGGCCACCAGGGCATCGATGAAACGCTGCACCACGGTGGGCAGCACGGGCTGGCTGCGCGCCGCCAGCAGGTAACGCCGGTGCGCCCAGGGCTCGTCCAGCGGACGGACCTCGATGGCGAACAGGCGGGCAAAACGTTGGGCCACGGCGGCCGGCAGCACCGCCACCCCCAGGCCGGCATCGACCAGCTGGGCGATGGCATCGAAGCCACGCACCTGCAACCGGGCGTTCAGGGT
>JAYSCA010000659.1:0-2012 GCA_041915165.1 Ideonella sp. | reverse complement strand
TTACTTGTCGTCGTTGCCCAGTTGCGGCAGCGGCGAGCCCTGGCCCAGGGTCAGCAGGCCGGACTGGGCGTAGGTCATCAGCTTGGCGCGCGTGTCCACGATGTCCAGGTTGCGCATGGTCAGCTGGCCGATGCGGTCGGCGGGCGAGAAGGGCGCGTCTTCCACCTTTTCCATCGACAGGCGCTCGGGCGCGTAGGTCAGGTTGGGCGATTCGGTGTTGAGCAGCGAGTAGTCGTTGCCCCGGCGCAGCTCCAGCGTGACGGTGCCGGTGATGGCGCGTGCCACCCAGCGTTGGGCGGTTTCGCGCAGCATGATGGCTTGCGGGTCGAACCAGCGGCCCTGGTACAGCAGGCGGCCGAGCTTGAGGCCGTTCATGCGGTACTGCTCGATCGTGTCCTCGTTGTGGATGCCGGTCACCAGGCGCTCGTAGGCGATGTGCAGCAGCGCCAGGCCGGGGGCCTCGTAGATGCCGCGGCTCTTGGCCTCAATGATGCGGTTCTCGATCTGGTCGCTCATGCCCAGGCCATGGCGGCCGCCGATGCGGTTGGCTTCGAGGATCAGTTCGACCGGGTCGGTGTATTCCTTGCCGTTGAGGGCCACGGGCTGGCCTTCGTTGAAGGTCACGGACACTTCCTCGGCCTTCACCTCGACCTCGGGCTTCCAGAAGGCCACGCCCATGATGGGGTTCACGATGCGGATGCCGCTGGAGAGGAACTCCAGATCCTTGGCCTCGTGCGTGGCGCCCAGCATGTTGCTGTCGGTGGAGTAGGCCTTCTCGGCGCTCATCTTGTAGCCGAAGCCTTCCTTCGTCATGAAGGCCGACATCTCGGCGCGGCCGCCCAGTTCGTCGATGAACTGCTGATCCAGCCAGGGCTTGTAGATTTTGAGCGAGGGGTTGGTGAGCAGGCCGTAGCGGTAGAAGCGCTCGATGTCGTTGCCCTTGAAGGTCGATCCGTCGCCCCAGATGTGGACGTCGTCCTCCTTCATGGCCGACACCAGCATGGTGCCGGTGACGGCGCGGCCCAGCGGCGTGGTGTTGAAGTAGGTCACGCCGGCGGTGCTGATGTGGAAGGCGCCGGCCTGCAGCGCGGCGATGCCTTCGTGGGCCAGTTGCGTGCGGCAGTCGATCAGGCGCGCTTGCTCGGCGCCGTATTCCATGGCCTTGCGCGGAATGGCGTCGTAGTCGGGCTCGTCGGGCTGGCCGAGGTTGGCCGTGTAGGCGTAGGGCAGGGCGCCTTTGTTCTTCATCCAGCGCAGGGCCGCGCTGGTATCGAGGCCGCCGGAGAAGGCGATGCCGACCTTCTGGCCGACGGGGAGGTTTTGGAGGATGGTTGTTGCCATGTGCAGGGGTCCGGTGCGGTCGCAGTTCAGCCGAAGTGGCAGATGTAGTGGTAAGCCTCGGTCACGCGGATATCGAACTTCGAGTTGCCGGGCACGTTGAATTTCTCACCGGGGGAGGATTTCACCCAGGTGTCGCTGCCCGCGAGTTTGTATTCGCACGAGCCAGCCACGCATTCCATGATCTCGGGCGCACCAGTGTTGAACGTCAGCGTGGCGGGCAGCACGACGCCGACCGATTTCTTGGTGCCGTCAGCAAAGGTGATGCCGTGGCTCACACATTTGCCGTCAAAGTACACGTTGGCTTTGGTGGTGACGCTGACGCCGTCGATTTTTTCGGTGGTCATGAAAGGTCTCTGCTGGAACGGGACAAACCATCCATTCTAGGCCACCGCTTGCGCAGGCAGGTGCGGAGCCTGGGGCGCCCAAAAAAAGAGGGCCCTGCTTGGCCCTCTGGAGTAACGCTGCTGTTTCAGCGATCGTATGGATTGTTGTTGTAGTAACGGTGGTGCGGCTCATACCGGCGGCGGTAGGGGTCGCCTTCGTATCCATATTCAATGACCGTCACCCCAGATGGGGGTGGTGCAGCATAGGGAGAGGTCACCACGCCGGGCTGCACATACCCCCCCTGGCTGGCGCCCGAATAGCCCGTAGGCTGCACCTGGACGGTGATG
>JAYSCA010000658.1:0-2014 GCA_041915165.1 Ideonella sp. | reverse complement strand
CGGCCTTCTGAGCGTTGGCGCACCGGCCATGACCTCGCCCTGGTTCCCAGAGCCCCCGCGCTGGCTGCGCGTCGGGCTGCCGCGGGCGGGCGGGGTGTTGGCGGTGCTGGCGTTGCACGGTGTGGCCGTGGCCGCCTGGTGGCTGTGCCTGCGGGCCGCGGCGCCGGCCGCGGTGGTGCCGGAGCGGGTGGGGCAACTGGTGATGCTGAGTTGGCCGGTGGCGGCCGCTTTGCCGGTGCCCGCAGCGCCGGCGGTGCCGGCCCCTGCGCCAGCCCACCGGGCCGGCCGCACGGAGGCACCTTCGACCACGCCCTCGCGGTCCGTGGCCGCCACCACCCCGTCTTTGCTTGCCGCGGGCCCGCGCCACGACCAGCCCACGCTGGCGACGGCGGGGATGCCGGGCACCGGTCAGCAGCCTTCAACGGCCGCCTCGCCGGGGGCTGGCGGAGACACCGCGGTGGCCATGGCCGCGCCGGCGTCGGTGGCGGCACCGGTGTCCCATCCACCGCGCGCCTTGGCCGGCAACCCGCTGCCGGCCTACCCGGAGGCCGCCCGCGAGGACGGTCTGGAAGGCGTGGTCCGCCTGGCGGTGGACGTGGATGCGCTGGGCCACGTGACCAGCGTGCGCTGGGACCGCCGCTCCGGCGTGATGCTGTTGGACGTGGCCGCGCGGGACGCGGTGCGCCAGTGGCGCTTCGAGCCCGCGCGCCATGCGGGCCAGGCCGTGTCCGCCACCGTGGCGGTGACCCTGCAGTTCCGGCTGGACGCGCCGGTGCGCTGGCTGGCCCAAGCCGATAGCCGATGATCCTCCACCGTCCTGTCACCCTGCCGCGCGCCCTGGCCGTCTGCGGCGCACTGCTCGCACTCGGCGTGCTGGTGCTGGCCTGGTCACTGGCCAGTGGCAGCGACGCGCTGTCCTGGGCCGACCTGCCGCGCCTGCTGCTGTCGCCCGACGACAGCACCGCCTCGGAAATCCTGCACCGGCTGCGCCTGCCGCGGGCCCTGGCGGCGCTGAGCACCGGTGCCTTGCTGGCCCTGTCCGGGGCCTTGATGCAGGTGCTGCTGCGCAACCCGCTGGCCGACCCGTATGTGCTGGGCCTGTCGGGCACGGCCGCGCTGGGCGCCTTGCTGATGCTGGCGCTGGGCTGCAGTTTTCTGGCGGTGCAGGCCGGGGCGTTTGTCGGTGCGCTGGCGGCCATTGCCATCGTCTTCCTGCTGGCCCGGCACGACCTGGGCCGGCTGGAGGCCGCCAGCAGCCAGGACAGCACGCCGCGCCTGCTGCTGACCGGCGTGATGCTGTCCTCCATGGCCATGGCCGGCGTCAGCCTGGTGCTGAGCCTGGCCCCCAATGAACAACTGCGCGGCATGCTGTTCTGGATGATGGGCGACCTCTCCGGTGCGGATGTGCCGGCCGCCGTGCTGCTGCTGCCGGTGCTGCTGCTGGCCCTGTTGCTGCCCTTCGGGCGCGATCTGAACCTGCTGCTGCGCGGCCCGGGCCCGGCGCAGATGCTGGGCGTGCCGGTGCGGCGGGTGCGGGCGCTGATCTACTTGTGCGCCTCGGCGGCCGCAGCCACCGCCGTCACCGTCGCCGGCTCGGTCGGTTTCGTCGGCCTGGTGGTGCCGCACGCGCTGCGCCTGCTGCTGGGCAACGACCAGCGCCTGCTGCTGCCGGCCAGCGCGCTGACCGGGGCCACCTTTCTGCTGGCCGCCGACACCCTGGCCCGCACCCTGGCCGACCCGCTGCAACTGCCGGTGGGCGTCATCACCGCCCTGGTGGGCGCACCCACCTTCATCGTGCTGCTGACGCGGCGGGGGCGGGCATGAGCCGGGCGCCGCAGGCCGTGCCGGGGGCGCCGCTGCTGGCGGCCCACAACCTGGGCGTGCAGGTGCCGGGGACCCGGGGCGAGGCCCCGCGCTGGCTGCTGCGCGGTCTGACGCTGGCGGTGCAGCCCGGCCAGTGCTGGGCGCTGCTGGGGCGCAACGGCGCCGGCAAGACCCAACTGCTGCACACGCT
>JAYSCA010000657.1:0-2014 GCA_041915165.1 Ideonella sp. | reverse complement strand
CCCAGGCGCGCAGCGGCACCTACGGCTCGGCCCAGGGCACGCAGATGGACGCGGCCGAGGCCCTGGCCCAGCTGCAATCGGCCACCGCGCTGGGCCAGCGCCTGTCACAAGCCGCCCAGGCCATCGGCGCCCAGGCCCTGACGAGCACCGAAGAGGGCCAGGACCTCAGCAAGCTGCACCAGGCGCTGGACCCGAGCCAGGACGGGCGCCACCCGGACCAGGTCAACGGGCAGGACGCCAAGATCCCCACGGACGGAAGAGACCCCAGCCAGGGCGAGCCCGTGCCCGCCTTCGCCCAACCCGCCGTGGTGCTGGACAGCGCCGCCGCCCAGCTGCTGGCCACCCCGGCCAGCGTGCAGCAGTTCAGCGGCCAGCGCCTGAGCCAGATCGTGCAGCAGGACCTGCAAACCACGGCCGCCCACACCGCCTCCATCGCCGCAGGCCAGACCGCCAGCCTCTACGCCCACCAGGGCGGGCTGCAGGTCAAGGCGGCCAACGGGCCGGTGTCCCTGCGCGCGCACACGGATGAGCTCAAGCTGCTGGCCGACCAGAGCGTCACCATCACCAGCGTCAACGACGAAATCCGCATCAGCGCCAACAGCAAGATCGAACTCATCGCCGGCCAGTCGGGCATCACGCTCGAAGGCGGTAACATCACCGTCACCACCCCGGGCAGCTTCGCGGTCAAAGGGGCCACGCATGGGTTCCTGGGGGGAGGGAGCCGGGCGGCGAGTTTGACGGCCTTGCCCACGAGGCAGGTTTCTCAGGCACCCGTGTTCATGGAGCTGAACCTGCACGACGAGTGGCTGATGCCGGTCGCCGGCGCGGCCTACACCGTGGTGTTCGAAGACGGCACGCAGCGCCAAGGCCACCTGGATGCCAACGGCCATGCCCGGCTGGAAGGCGTGCCCAATCTGCCGGCCCGCGTGTTCTATGGCGAGGACCCGGCTGAGCCTGAGGCCCGGGTGGCCTTGCCCGCCAACGACTTCCAGCCCAGCGCACAAACCAACGAAGAAGCGGAGGCCAACATCAAGGCTTACCTTGAGCGCGCCGACGCCTTCTGGGCGGAGCAGGCGACCACCGAGCAGCGAGAGGTCCGTGCCGAACTCAACGACGAGGGCACCGACGACGCTGGCGAGAACCTCTGGCACTACCTGGACGAAGCACAACAGCAGTCGCTGCAGCAGGAACTGCAAGGAGACGGCGCATGAGCGGCGCAACAGTCGTGGCCAAGGGCGGCGCAGCGGTAGCCCGGGCCGATCGAGGAGGGTGGTTCGACTCGATCAAGAACGAGGCGCTGAGCTTCGTCAAAGGCGACAACAATGCCCCCTGGGCCATCCTGGCCGAGACAGTGATCGGCTGCGTGCCCATCCTGGGCCAGGTGGTGGATGCTCGGGACATCATCAAAGGGCTGGTGGAGGTCAGTGGGGCACCGGCCAGCCCTCTGGCCTGGTTCAACCTCATCACCGCCCTCATCGGCCTGATCCCCGGTGGGGGCGACGCCGCCAAGCGGGCGCTGCGTTCCGTGAAAGCCGGCGCCACACAGGTGGACGATCTGCTGGCGATGATCCGAAGGATCTACAAGGGCGACCCGGAGGCCTTGCTGCGCAAGGTGCTCGATCTGTCCACGTTGCGCAAGTCCCTGGACGACATCCTGGCCGATTCACGGCTGACCAGCCGGCTCAGTCCCGAGCTCAAGCAGAGCGTCGAGGGCATTCGCACCAACCTGACCAAACAGTTCGACAGCTTCAAGAAGGAAGTGGACGGCTGGCTGGCCAAGGGGCGCAAGACCAGCGCCGACGGGCCACCGGCGGCCAAGGCGCCCACGGGCACGCCAGCGGCCAAGCCGGAGACGCACGCCAAGGCCGGTGCGCAGGAGAAGGCACCTCACAGTGACCCGGCCCAACCCAAGACACCCAACGCGGCCCAGCAGCGCACGGCCCGCTTCAAGACCCTGGCCAACAAGTTCCTGGGCGTGATGGGCGAGCACATGGCCGACTACCACTGCCAGGAC
>JAYSCA010000656.1:0-2016 GCA_041915165.1 Ideonella sp. | reverse complement strand
AGCGCCAGGCGCACGTCCTTCTTGTCCAGCGGCGGCTTCTGGGTGTTGAAGGCCCAGTAGGCCACGTTCAGGCCGGGCAGGCTGATGACCTTGAGCGTCGGGTCCTTCTGCATCTCGGGCAGGTCGGCCGGGCGGGGGAAGGCGCTGATGTGGCATTCGCCCGCCTTCAGCTTGGAATAGCGCGCGGTCGCGTCGGTGGTGATGGCGTAGACCAGGCTGTCGACCTTGGCCTTCTCACCCCAGTAGCCGGGGTTGGCCTTGTAGCGGATGACCGCGTCCTTTTGGTAGGCCACGAACTGGAACGGGCCGGTGCCCACCGGGATCTGGTCGAACTGCTCCTTGCGGTTGCCCTTGGCCAGGTAGTCGGCGTACTCGGCCGAATGGATGGCGGCGAAGTCCATCGCCAGGTTGGCCAGCATGGTCACGTTCGGCTGCTTCAGGGTGAGCCGCACCGTGTAGGGGTCGAGCTTCTCGACCGAGACCAGGTCGTCCTTCAGCCCCATGTCGGCGAAGTAGTCGTACTTGCCGCCGGACACCTTGGCGTAGGGGTGATCGGGCTTCCACTGCCGATCGAAGCTCCAGAGCACGTCGTCGGCGTTGAAGTCCCGCGTCGGCGTGAAGCCATTGACGCCGCTGTGGAACTTGACGCCCTTGCGCAGCTTGAAGGTGAACACCTTGCTGTCGGGCGACACGGTCCAGCTCTCGGCCAGGCCGGGTTCCACCTTGGTGGTGCCGCGGGCGAACTGGGTCAGGCGGTCGTACACCGGCCGGGCGGCGTCGAAGCTGGTGCCGGTGGTGTTGAGGGCCGGGGTGAAGTTCTCGGGCGAGCCCTCGGCACAGTAGACGAGGGTCTTGGCGCTGGCGGCAGCGCCGCAGGCGAGCAGGGCCGCCAGGGCCAGGGCCGACCGCAGGGTCGGGCGGTTCACGGTCATGCAGAGATCTCCAGGACAGTTGTGCCGTCGGGGGGACCGTCCACCACCGGCAGGCAGGGCTGCGCGGCACGGTGGGTCGGTCCCGGCTGCGGGCGATTGTGCTCTGGTTCGGAGCGGGGTCGCCCGGCCGCGGGGGTGCAAGCGCAAGCATATGCAAGTTTCAGGCCCCGGGCCCCGCCGCCACGCGGTTCACGCGGATCGTGTACCGTGCCCGTCATGCCTTTGGATGACACTGCTGCGGCCCCGGCGGCCGCCCCCGAAGCCTCCCGCCCGCCCGGCTTGTGGCGCCTGGCCTGGCGCCAGCTGTGGCTGGACTTTCGCGCCGGCGAACTGCGGCTGGTGCTGTTGGCCGTGGTGCTGGCCGTGGCTGCGCTGACGGCGGTGGGCTTTTTTGCCGACCGGCTGCAGGGGGGCTTGCGCCGGGACGCGGCCCAGCTGCTGGGCGGCGACCTGGTGGTGCGTGGGGACCAGCCCCTGCCGCCGGCCCTGGCCGAGACGGCCCGCCGGGCCGGCTTGGGCGTGGGCCGCAACGCGGTGTTTCCCAGCATGGCGCGGGCCGACGACGCCCAGGGCGGCGCCAGCCGGTTGGTGTCGGTCAAGGCCGTCAGCGCCAACTACCCGTTGCGCGGCGCGTTGCGCCTGCAGGACGCCCCGCAGGGCGCCGCCCGCGCCGGCGGGGCGCCCGCGCGCGGCCAGGTCTGGGTCGATGCCGCCGTCACCGAGACGCTGGGCCTGCGGGTGGGGCAGGACCTGTGGCTGGGCGACGCGCGTCTGCGCATCGCCGGTCTGATCGCGACCGAGCCCGACCGGGGCACGGGCTTCCTGTCCTTCGCGCCGCGGGTGATGCTGCGGGAGGAAGACCTGCCGGCCACCGGGCTGATCCAGCCCGCCAGCCGGGTCACCTACCGGCTGATGGTGACGGCCGCGCCCGGGCAGACACAGGCGCTGGCGCGTTACGCGGACTGGGTGCGCAGCGTGCTGAAGGCCGAGGACCGGCGCGGCGTGCGCCTGGACACGCTGGAGAACGGCCGCCCCGAGATGCGCCAGACGCTGGACCGCGCCGACAAGTTCCTGAACCTGGTGG
>JAYSCA010000655.1:0-2020 GCA_041915165.1 Ideonella sp. | reverse complement strand
GCAGCGAGGCCGATGCCGCGCACCAGGTCTTCATCGCCAACACGCTCAAGTGCCGACCGCCTCGCAACCGCAACCCGCTGCCCGAGGAGCTGGCGCAGTGCACCCCCTACCTGCAGCGGCAGATCGCGCTGGTGCAGCCCCGGGTGCTGCTGGCCATGGGCCGCTTCGCCATCCAGCAGCTGTTGCACACCGAAGAGCCGGTGGGTCGGCTGCGCGGCAAGGTGCATGAGCACCAGGGCATCCCGGTGATCGTGACCTACCACCCGGCCTACCTGCTGCGTCAGCCGACCGAGAAGGCCAAGGCCTGGCAGGACCTGCTGCTGGCCGTCCAGGTCTACCGTCGCTCGCCGGGCGGTTGAATCGGCTAGACTGCGGGCCTGGTCGGCAGTTCACCCAGGCGTCGTCGCGCGGTTCTCCGCGAGCTAAACCTGCCTTCATGGTCCGTTTCTCACGAGTGTCTGCCCTGGCCCGATGGGTCCGGACGGTGGCGGTGGGTCTTCGGCAAGTCGACGACCCCCGAGCCGGGCGTGCGTGCGCCTGGCCTTGTCCCCGCCGCTGCCCACCCGAGGAGCAGCCTTCATGGCCCGAGAAACCACCCCGCTGGTCATTGCCGACCTGTCGTCCTTTGCGCGCCAGCTGGCGCGCGCCCTGGCGGAGCAGCCCACGCCGCCCAGCCACCTCCAGTTCCTGAACCAGATCGCCCGTGCGGCGGGCTATCGCAACCTGCAGGCCTTGCAGGCCAGTGCGCCACCAGTGCAGCCGATGGACGCGGCGCCCCTGCCGTTGAGCGACACCGCCCGGCGCGCGCTGCAGCAGTTTGATGCCGCCGGCCGCCTGCAGCGCTGGCCGGCCAAGTACAGCGTGCAGCGCCTGATCCTGTGGCCGCTGTGGGCCCGCTTCGAGCCCCGGCGCCGCTACACCGAGGCCGAGGTCAACACGGTGCTGAAGGCCGCCAATGCCTTCGGCGACCATGTGACGCTGCGGCGCGAGCTGGTGAACCACCGGCTGCTGGCGCGTGAATCCGACTGCTCGGCCTACTGGAAGCTGCCGGCCCGGCCCGACGACGAGGCCCGCGCCCTGATGGCGGCCTGGCGGGAACGCCAGCGGCAGCGCGACGGTGCGCGGGCCTTGGCGCCGGAACGCGAGGCCGCCCGGGCGGCCTTCACGCAGCGGCTCAGGGCTTCGGCGTCTTCTTCGGCCGGGTCCAGCCACCCAGGCTGACCTGGCGCGCCCGGGCCACGGTGAGCTGGCCCGGCGGCGTGTCCTTGCTGATGGTCGAGCCGCCGCCGATGGTGCCGCCCTCGCCCAGGGTGACCGGGGCGATCAGCACGCAGTTGCTGCCCACGTGCACGTCGGCGCCGATCACGGTGCGGTGCTTGTTGGCGCCATCGTAGTTGGCGGTGATGCTGCCAGCGCCGTAGTTGACCCGCTCACCCACCGTGGCGTCGCCCAGGTAGGCCAGGTGGTTGGCCTTGGCGCCGTCGGCCAGCGTGCTGTTCTTGACCTCGACGAAGTTGCCGATGTGCACGCCGCGGCCCAGCACCGCGCCGGGGCGCAGGCGGGCGAAGGGGCCGATCAGCGCGCCTTCACCCACGGTGACGCTAGCCTGTTCACCGTCGATGTGGGTGAAGGGGTGGATCACCGCGCCGGCGGCGATCGTGGCATTGCGGATCACGCAGTTCGCGCCCACCTGCACGCCGTCGCCCAGGCTCACCGTGCCCTCGAAGAGGCAGTTGACGTCGATCTCCACGTCCTGCCCGCAGGCCAGCGTGCCGCGCTGGTCGAAGCGGGCCGGGTCGGCCAGGCGCACGCCGGCCTCCAGCAGGGCCTGGGCCTGGCGGCGCTGCAGGCGGCGCTCCAGATCGGCCAGCTGGGTGGGGCTGTTGACGCCCAGCACCTCGGTCTCGTCCGCCGCCTGGGCGGCCACCACCGGCACGCCTTCGGCCACCGCCATCGCGACGATGTCGGTCAGGTAGTACTCCTGCTGGGCGTTGTCGTTCTTCAGCGCGGCCACCCAGCG
>JAYSCA010000654.1:0-2020 GCA_041915165.1 Ideonella sp. | reverse complement strand
GCCGCAGCGTGCGCGACAACACCGCGCAGCCGCCGTCCGTGCTGGTCGCCCAGTTGCGCGACTACCTGGCCGCGGGCTGGAGCCCGCAGGCGGTGGCCGAGCGCACCACGGAACACCCGCTGCAACCCTTCAGCCGGCGCTATTTCGAGCCCGGCACGCCGCTGCTCACCTATGCCCGCGAATGGCGGCAGGCCCATGTGGCGCAAGAAGAGGGCGCGCTGACGCCCGTGGCGCCGGCCGAGGCGGCGCGGGAAGAAGAGACCGCGCCCACCACGTTGACGCTGGAGGCGCTGGCCCGCTTTCTGCGCAACCCGGTCCAGGCCCATTTCCGCCATCGACTGGGGGTGGTGTTCGAGGCGGAACAGGCCGCGGCCGAGGACGAGGAATGCTTTGCGCTGGACGGCCTGGCGGCCTACGGGCTGATCGACCAGCTGATGGGGCAGGCGCTGGCCGCGCTGCAGGTGGCCACGACGCCACTGGGCGAGGCCAGCGTGCAGGCCCAGGTGGCGCGGCTGCGGCGCCAAGGCGCCTTGCCCTTGGGCGGGCCCGGCGAACGCACCGCGCGTGAACTGGGCGAGGCCTTGCAGGCCATGTTGAGCGCCTGGCAGCGCGAGCTGAGCCAGTGGCCGGACCTCGCGCCCCACCTGCCGGTGGAGGCCCAGGCCGGCCCGGTGCAGCTGCAGGACTGGCTGCAGGGCCTGCGTCGCCAGGGGACCAGCCTGCCGGTGGCCTTGCTGCCCACCGCGCGCCGCCTGTGCAAGGGCAGCCTGGACGACCCCGCCCCCCGGCCCGAGGCCTTGCTGCAACCGTGGCTGATCACGCTGGCGGCGGCCGCCATGGACACCCCGGTCTCGGTCGTGCTGGTCGGGCGGGACGCCACCGTGCGCTGCGCGCCACCGGAGCCGGCGCAGGCCCGACAGCTGTTGCCCCAGCTGCTGGCGGCCTGGCAGGCCGGCATGGCGGCGCCGCTGCCGGTGGCCGCGCGCACCGCGCTGGCCTGGGTCAGCGAAGAGCGCCCCACGCCGCAGGAGGTCTATGACGGCAGCTTCAACACGGAAGGCGAGGGCCGCGAGGCCTGCCTGGCACGCTTGTACCCGGACTACGAGGCGCTGACGGCCGACGGTCAGTTCGAGCACTGGGTCCGGACGCTCTACCAACCCTGGTGGCACTGGGTCTTTCAGCACACGGCCATCGAGGTGCACGGCAGCGGGCTGCTGGACGCCGCCATGGCGGACGGTGCGGAGGCCCAGGCATGAGTCTGCCCCTGCATCCTTTGCGCTTTCCGCTGGCCGGCAGTCAGCTGATCGAGGCCAGCGCCGGCACCGGCAAGACCTGGACGATCGCCGCGCTCTACCTGCGGCTGGTGCTGGGTCATGGTGACGCGTTGGCGTTCTCCGGCGGCCCCTTGCGGCCGGACCAGATCCTGGTGATGACCTTCACCCGGGCGGCCACCCGCGAGCTGTCCGACCGCATCCGGGCCCGGCTGCTGGAAGCCGCGCAGGCCTTCCGGGCACCGGTGGACCAGACCGTATCCGATTCGCTGCTGGCCGAGCTGCTGGCCGCCTACCCCGATGCCGGTGAGCGCCAGCGCGCTGCCTGGCGGCTGGCCCTGGCGGCCGAGGGCATGGACGATGCCGCGATCCACACCATCGACGCCTGGTGCCAGCGCATGCTGCGCGAGCACGCCTTCGACAGCGGCCAGCTGTTCGAGGAAGAGCTGGCCCCTGACGAGGCCCAACTGCTGACCCAGGCGGTGCACGACCACTGGCGGCGCCAGGTCTATCCGCTCACCGGCGAGGCGCTGGACACGGCCCTGGCGCTCTGGCCCCGGGTCGAGGCGCTGGAAGCCGACGTGGCCCCCTTGCTGGACCTGCCGCGTCCGGCCGATGCGGGGCAGGGCACGCTGGGCGAGGTGCTGGCCCGTGCCACCCAGGGTCGCGCCGACGCCCTGACGCGCTTGCGCGTCGGCTGGGCCGAGCAGGCCGCCGGCCTGCGCGACTGGTTGCTGACCCAGCTGGCC
>JAYSCA010000653.1:0-2024 GCA_041915165.1 Ideonella sp. | reverse complement strand
AGCGTCGATGTCCTCGGCCAGCAGCCCCTGCACGCTGCCGTGGGCCAGGCCGATGCGCAGCAGGCCGGCCGGGGTCTCGGCGGTGTCGAACCACTCGGTGGTGTCGGCAAAGGTGTGGCGCTGGGTCAGCGGCGCCGGCAGCACCGCGAAGCCCGCGGCCGGGAACAGCCGGACCTCGGGCGCCAGCAGCAGGTGCACGTTGGGCGAGACCACCCCCAACCGCTCGGCCCGGGTCCAGACGCTCTCGGCCAGGGCCGCGTCGTGGTTGCCCGGCAGCAGCAGCCAGGGCCCGGCGTAGCCGGCCATCGCGTTGAACAGGCGGCGCACGGTGCGCTCGCTGACGGTCTGCGCGTCAAAAACGTCGCCCGCCACCAGCACGGCGTCGACCCGGTGCTCGGTGGCCAGCGCGGCCAGGCGCTCAACCACGCTCAGCCGGGCCTCGGCGAGGGGCACGGCGTTGTCGGCATGCAACGTCTGGAACAGGCGGCCGATCTGCCAGTCGGCGGTGTGCAGAAAGCGTGACAAATGAACAAGCTCCCAGAGGAAACAGCCCTCAACATTGCTTTACAGAGGACGATAGACAGGGCAACGATGGATTCTCGACGGGTCAGGGCTCAGGTCCTGAGCCTGAGGAAGGGAACGGGGACATCGGGTCAGGCAAATTCCTACATTCCGTTTGGGGATGAGCCGACGCTGGTGTGACCGAGTCGCTTCTAAAGTGGAACCACAGGGCTCCGTAGTACTCCCTTGATTTGACACCACCAACGACCGCCAACCGCTCCAGGAGATCGCCATGAACCTGCCCGCGAACCGCCCCGTCACTGCTTCGGCCGCGTCCAATGTTCAACGCCGCTGGTGGTCCCGCAGCAAACCGGTCGTGGTCGGTCCGGCCGACAGCGCCGAGATGGACCTGGGCTATGAGTCGGCCCATCCCTGGTGGCTGACCCAGGATGCACCGGCCGAGGTGGCGCCGCAGATCGAACTGCCGCGCTGAACCCCCTTCCCCGCAAACCGATGAGGGCTGGTGCCTGACGCACCGGCCCTTTTGCGTTCTGGCGGGTCTGTCATGCCGAGCCGGTTATCCTGCTGGCCATGTACGCCGACTTTTTCGGGCTGAAGCAGGCGCCCTTCTCGATCGCGCCCGACCCGCACTACCTGTTCATGAGCGAGCGCCACCGCGAGGCGCTGGCCCACCTGCTCTACGGGCTGGATGGCGGCGGCGGCTTCGTGCTGCTGACCGGCGAGATCGGCGCCGGCAAGACCACCGTCTGCCGCTGCTTCCTGGAGCAGGTGCCGGCGCACTGCCAAGTGGCCTACATCTTCAACCCGAAGCTCAGCGTGCTGGAGCTGCTGCGCACGGTGTGCGACGAGTTCCGGGTGGCGGTGCCGGCCACCGCCCAGACGGTCAAGGACTTCGTCGACCCGCTCAACGCCTTCCTGCTGCAGTTGCACGCCAACGGGCGCAACGCGGTGTTGATCATCGACGAGGCGCAGAACCTCTCGGCCGACGTGCTGGAGCAACTGCGCCTGCTGACCAACCTGGAGACCAACGAGCGCAAGCTGCTGCAGATCATCCTGATCGGCCAGCCCGAGCTGCGCACCCTGTTGGCCCGGCCCGAGCTGGAGCAGCTGGCCCAGCGGGTGATCGCCCGCTTCCACCTGGAGGCGCTGTCCGAGCCCGAGACCGGGCAGTACATCCAGCACCGTCTGACCGTGGCGGGCCTGGCCGGCCCGGTGCCGTTCACCCCGGCCGCCATCCGCCGCATCCACCAGATCACCCGCGGCGTGCCGCGCCGCATCAACCTGCTGTGCGACCGCGCGATGCTGGGCGCCTATGCCACCGGCACCCGTGCGATCGGGCCGGACATCGTCGTGCGGGCCGCCCACGAGGTCTTTGACCACCGCCCGACCGCGCCGGAGCCGCCGCTGCGCCGCGCGCAGGCCCTGGGGCTGGCCCTGGTGGCCAGCGCCCTGCTGGGCGCCGGGCTGCTGTGGGCCTGGCAGCAGGGCCTGGCGCCGGCCCG
>JAYSCA010000652.1:0-2028 GCA_041915165.1 Ideonella sp. | reverse complement strand
GGGGCGCGGGAGCGCCCGCGTACCATGCGGGCATGACCCTCGCCATCGTCAGCGCCCTGCCCGACGAGCTGGCCGCGCTGCAGGCGCGGCTGGACGTCGACCACACCCAGACCCTGGCCGGCCGCACGCTGCACCGCGGCCACCTGGCCGGCCACGACGCCATCCTGGTGCTGTGCGGCGTGGGCAAGGTGGCGGCAGCCACCACCACCGCGCTGCTGCTGGACCGCTTCGACGTGGGTGAGCTGCTGTTCACCGGCGTGGCCGGCGGCATCGGCCCCAGCGTCGCGGTGGGCGACGTGGTGGTGGCCGACAGCCTGCTGCAGCACGACATGGACGCCTCGCCGCTGTTTCCGCGCTGGGAGGTGCCGCTCACGGGCATCAGCCGCTTCGCCGCCGATGGCGCGCTCTCCGGCCGGCTGGCCCGCGCGGCCGCGCAGGTGCTGCGAGAGGCCCCGCCGCCCGCGCTGCGCGAGTTCGGCGTGCAGGCGCCCCGCGTCCACACCGGCCTGGTGATCAGCGGCGACCGTTTCGTCTCCTCGCGCGCCGAGGTGGACACGCTGCAGGCCGAGCTGCCCGACGCGCTGGCCGTGGAGATGGAAGGCGCGGCGGTGGCCCAGGTCTGCCACGACTTCGGCCGGCCCTTCGCGGTGCTGCGCAGCATCTCCGACCGCGCCGACGACGACGCGCACGTGGACTTCCCGCGCTTTCTGCACCAGGTGGCGGCCCCGTATTCGCGCGACATCGTGCTGGCGGCGCTGCAGGCGGGCTGAGGCCCGCCGCCCCGGCCCACGGTCGGGGGAAGCCCCCCGGGATTTCCCGCATTCGACGTATTTTCGAACGATCGTTCGATTACGATCTGGCCCGCATCGAATGGAGTCCCGGGGATGGAACGAATCTGGTTGAAGAACTACCCGGCGGGTGTGCCGGCCGAGATCGACGTGTCGGTCTATCCCTCGCTGGTCGCCCTGCTGGAGGAGAGTTTCCGCAAGCACGCCGCGCTGCCGGCCTACCGCTTCATGGGCAAGAGCTTCAGCTACGCCCAGGTGGACGAGCTCTCGCGCGCCTTCGCCGCCTACCTGCAGGCCAGCGGCCTGCAGCCCGGCGACCGCGTCGCGGTGATGATGCCCAACGTGCCCCAGTACCCGGTGGTGGTGGCCGGCATCCTGCGCGCCGGCATGGTGGTGGTCAACGTCAACCCGCTCTACACCCCACGCGAGCTGGAGCACCAGCTGAGGGACGCCGGCACCAAGTCCATCGTCATCATGGAGAACTTCGCCGCCACGCTGCAGGCGGCGCAGGCCCATGCCAAGGTGGTGGACCACGTGGTGCTGACCGCGATGGGCGACATGCTGGGCTGGATCAAGGGCGCCGTGGTCAACCACGTGGTGCGCCGGGTCAAGAAGATGGTGCCCGAGTTCCAGCTGGCCGACGCGGTGCGCTTCAACGACGCCATCGCCCAGGGCCGCGGCGCGGTCTTCAAGCCGGTGGCCGTGCGGCCCGACGACATCGCGGTGCTGCAGTACACCGGCGGCACCACCGGCATCAGCAAGGGCGCGGTGCTGCTGCACCGCAACCTGGTGGCCAACGTGCTGCAGTCCGAAGCCTGGTACCGCCCGGCCATCGACCGCGTGGCCGACGAGGGCCAGGTGGTCACCATCTGCGCGCTGCCGCTCTATCACATCTTCGGCTTCAACACGAACATGATGCTGGGCCTGCGCATGGGCGGCTGCGGCATCCTGATCCCCAACCCGCGCGACATCGCCGGCACGCTCAAGACCCTGTCCACCGAGCGCTTCCACAGCTTCCCGGCGGTCAACACCCTGTTCCATGCGATGGCCCACCACCCGGACTTCGGCAAGGTGGACTGGAGCCACCTGAAGATGTCGGTGGGCGGCGGCATGGCGGTGCAGCAGGCCACGGCCAAGCTCTGGCTGGAGAAGACCGGCTGCCCGATCTGCGAGGGCTACGGCCTGTCGGAGACCTCGCCGGTGGTGTCCTGCAACCCCACCACCTCCAGCGCCTACAGCG
>JAYSCA010000651.1:0-2035 GCA_041915165.1 Ideonella sp. | reverse complement strand
ACGTTCACATCGACCCGGGTCGGGTCGATGTCGATGAACAGCACATAGGCCGGCTGGCGCTGGCCGTGCAGCACGTCCTCGTAGGCGCTGCGCAGGGCGTGCGTGATGAGCTTGTCGCGCACGAAGCGGCCATTGACGTAGACGTACTGGTGGTCGCTGCGGTTGCGGGCGGCCTCGGGCAGACCCGCCCGGCCCAGGATGCGCATCGGCCCGGCCTGGAACTCCACCGGCCGGCTCTGCACGACGAACTCCGCGCCCAGCACATCGGCCATGCGCTGCTCATGGGTGGCGCGCCGCCACTGCTCGACCAGCTTGCCCTCGTGCCAGATGGCAAAGCTCACGTCCGGTCGGGCCAGGGCGTGGCGGCGCACCGCCTCCACCGCGTGCGACAGCTCGGTGGCTTCGGACTTCAGGAACTTGCGCCGCGCCGGGGTGCTGAAGAACAGCTCGCGCACCTCGATGCTGGTGCCCTGGCCGCGGGCGGCGGGCTGCAGCTCGCCGCTGCGCGCGTCCAGCCGGCGGGCCTGGGTCGCGCTGCCCGGGCGGCTGACGATGGCGGTCTCGGAAACCGAGGCGATGGCGGCCAGGGCCTCGCCGCGAAAGCCCATCGTGGTCACGCCTTCGAGTTCGGCCAGCGAGCCGATCTTGCTGGTGGCATGGCGCTTGAGCGCCAGCGGCAGTTCCTCGGGCGGGATGCCGCAGCCGTCGTCTTCGACCACGATGGCGCGGATGCCGCCGGCCACCAGCCGCACGGTCACCTGGTCGGCGCCGGCGTCCAGCGCGTTGTCCACCAGCTCGCGCACCACCGAGGCGGGGCGTTCCACCACCTCGCCGGCCGCGATCTGGCTGACCAGTTCATCGGGCAGTTCTCGGATGGGCCGGCGCAGCGGCTCGGTGGCGGGCGAATTCATCCCGGGATTGTAGGGAGCCCGGCCGCCCGCGGCGCCGATAATCACGCCCCATGGACCTGATTGCCACCCTGATCGATTTCATCCTGCACGTGGACCAGTACCTGGCGCAGTTCGTCGCCCAGTACGGCGTGTGGGTGTATGCGCTGCTGTTCCTGATCGTCTTCGTCGAGACCGGCCTGGTGGTGATGCCGTTTCTGCCGGGCGACTCGCTGTTGTTCGTCGTGGGCGCGTTGGCCGGGGCGGACCTGATGCACCTGCCGCTGTCGATGAGCGTGCTGCTGGCCGCCGCGGTGCTGGGCGACCAGCTCAACTACAGCATCGGCCGCCGCCTGGGCCCGCGCGTGTTCCAGTGGGAGAACTCGCGCTTCTTCAACAAGGCCGCCTTCGAGCAGGCGCACGGCTTCTACGACCGCTACGGCGGCCTGACCATCGTGCTGGCGCGCTTCATGCCGTTCATCCGCACCTTTGCTCCCTTCGTGGCCGGGGTGGCGGCGATGTCGCGGGTGCGCTTCACCGCCTACAACCTGGCCGGCGGCACCTTGTGGGTGGTCGGCGTCATGCTGGCGGGCTACTGGTTTGGCAACATCGCGTGGGTCAAGGCCAATCTCGAGAAGATCATCTGGGCGCTGGTGCTGGTGCCTTCGGCGCTGGCCGTGGTGGGCGCCTGGCGGGCACGCCGCCGCCCGGCGACGGCTTGATGGCGGCGGGCACCCGCTGCCCGCAGGTGGCGGCCGGGCAGCCCTTTGCGCTGCTGGACGATGCCTTGTCGTCCGGACCGGGGCGCAGCCGGCTGTGCACCGACCTGGTGGCCGTGCACGAAAGCACGGGTCCCGACGACCTGGCCACCTGTTGGGCCCGGGTGACCCGTGATGTGCAGGCCGGCCTGCACGCGGTGGTGCTGGCCGACTATGAATGGGGTGTCGCCTTGCAAGGCCTGGCGCCCCTGGTGCCGGGGCGCTTGCGGGTGTGCATGTTCCGACGCCTGGACCTTCTGGATGCGGAGCAGGTCCAGGCCTGGCTGGCGGCGCAGGAAAGCCGGGCCACACCGGGCGTGGCTGGGCCCTTGGACCTGGCTCCCGAGGTTGACGCGGCGCAGTTCACGGCCGCCATCGACGCCATCCATG
>JAYSCA010000650.1:0-2038 GCA_041915165.1 Ideonella sp. | reverse complement strand
CGGTACGGACAGGCAGCCTTCCCAGCCGTCCTCTTCGCCCGCCGCCTCGTCGGGCGTGATCACCGGGTTCAGCAGCACGGTGGCGGGCACGGCCGGCGCCTCCGGGTAGCGCTCGCTGCGGTCGAAACCGAACACCACCAGTTGCAAATCGACACCAATTTGTGGCGCCGCCAGCCCCACGCCGCCGGCCGCGGCCATGGTGTCGTGCAGGTCCTGGATCAGCGCCGCCAGCTCGGGCGTGCCAAACGCGGTGACCGGCTGCGCCACCCGCAGCAGGCGGGCATCGCCCATTTTCAAGATCTCGCGCACGGCCACGGCCCACTCCTGGTAGTCAGCCCACCATTGTGCCGCCGGCCACCTAGAATCCCTCGCCCCCCATGCTGCTCGCCCGCCTGATCCTCGCCTTCATCCGCCGCCACGCCCTGGCCTATGCCTCGGCCGGGCTGATGCTCGCGGGCATCGCCCTGCTGACGGTCTGGATCCCGCGCCAGATCGGGCTGCTGGTGGACGGCCTGGTGCAGCACCGGCTGGACCGCAGCGCCCTGCTGTGGGAACTGGGCCGGCTGCTGGGGGCCGGCGCGGTGATCTACGGCCTGCGCGTGGTCTGGCGGCTGCAGCTGTTCGGCGCGGCCTACCAGATGGGGGTGGAGCTGCGGGCCCGGCTCTACCAGCGCTTGGCCGACCAGGGGCCCCGCTTCTTCCAGACCCGACGCACCGGCGACCTGATGGCGCTGGCCACCAACGACGTCGACGCCGTCGAGATGGCGGCCGGCGAAGCGGTGCTGGCCGGCTTCGATGGCACGCTGACCCTGGTGATGGTGGTCGCCACCATGGCGCTGGCCGTCGATGGCCGGCTGGCCGCCGTCGCGTTGCTGCCGTTTCCCTTCATGGCGGCGGCGTTCTGGTGGATCTCGCGGCGGGTGCACGACGCCTCGCGCGAGGCCCTGGAACGCTTTGGCGCACTCAACGACCAGGTGCAGGAAACCCTCTCGGGCGTGCGCACGCTGCGCGCCCTGGGGCTGGAGGCCCGCAGCGGGCGCCATTTCGGCCAGCTGGCGCAGGCGGCGGCCGATGCCAGCTTTCGCTCGCAACGCTGGGAGGCGCGCTACGAGCCGGCCGTTGGCATCACGCTGGCGGTGGCCAATGCGCTGTCGCTGGGCCTGGGCGGCTGGCTGGTCTGGCAGGGCGAGCTCAGCATCGGCCAGCTCACCAGTTTCGGGCTCTACCTGGGACAGCTGGTCTGGCCGATGTTCGCCGCCGGCTGGGTGCTGGCCCTGTGGGAACGCGGACGCGCCGCCTGGGGCCGGCTGTCGGCCGTGCTGGAGGAGCCACTGGCCATCGACGACGACGGCACGGTCGGCGTGCTGCAGCCCGGCGATCTGAGCCTGCGGGGCGTGCGGCTGAACTACCCCGGCAGCCGCGCGCCGGCCCTGCGCGATCTGGACCTGGACATTCCGGCCGGCAGCACGCTGGGCCTGGTGGGGCCGACCGGCGCGGGCAAGAGCACGCTGATCCGGCTGCTGCTGCGCCAATGGACGCCGCAGGCTGGCCAGATCCGCTGGGGCGGCGTGGCCCTGGCGGACTACACGCTGGAGGCGCTGCGCGCCGGCATCGCCTGGGTGCCGCAGGAGCCGATCCTGTTTTCCGCCAGCGTGGCCGAGAACATCGCACTGGGCCGCCCCAAGGCCACGCGCGACGAGATCGAGGTGGCCGCCCGCCTGGCCGCGGTGCACGAGGACATCACGCGCCTGCCCCAGGGCTATGACACCCCGGTGGGCGAGCGCGGCGTGACGCTGTCGGGCGGGCAGCGTCAGCGGGTGGCCATCGCCCGCGCGCTGCTGGCCGACGCCCCACTGCTGCTGCTGGACGACGCGCTGTCGGCGGTGGACACCGAGACCGAGCACCGCATCCTGCAGCACCTGCGGGCGCAGCGCGAGGGGCGCACGGTGGTGATCGTCAGCCACCGGCTGTCCGCGGTGATGGACGCCGATGCCATCGCCGTGCTGCGCCAGGGCCAGCTGGCCGAGCTGGGCACGCA
>JAYSCA010000649.1:0-2039 GCA_041915165.1 Ideonella sp. | reverse complement strand
GTGTACCGGCTCTACAGCGCAGCCGACCTGGCTGTGCGCAAACGCAAGAAGGCCAAGCGCCCGGTGATGGAGCGCACGCCGCTGAACATCGCCCGGCGCATCAACGAGGTGTGGAGCATGGACTTCGTCAGCGACAGCCTGGCCAACGGGCGGCGCATCAAGTGTCTGACCGTGGCCGATGACTTCAGCCACGAATGTGTGGAAATCGCCGTGGACTACGGCATCAGCGGCCTGTACGTGACCCGGCTACTGGACCAGGCAGCGCGATTCAGGGGCTACCCGGCCGCGGTCAGAACTGACAACGGCCCGGAGTTCACCAGCAGGGCCTTCATCGCCTGGACCCAGGAGCACCACATTCGGCACATCCTCATCGAGCCAGGGCGTCCCATGCAGAACGGCTACATCGAGAGCTTCAACGGCAAGTTCCGCGACGAGTGCCTCAATGAGCACTGGTTCCAGAGCCTGCGCCAGGCACGCACCGAGATTGCCGCATGGCGTCGGGACTACAACGAGGTTCGGCCTCACAGCAGCATCGGCCGCATACCGCCAGCCAGGTATGCCGAGCATCTGCGTCAGCAGGCAGGCGACGCCGCTCGTCACGAAATCCCTGCCCAGATCCATTAACCTTCAACCCCAGGACCCCAACCGAATCACTGGTACGGCTGAAGGGGGCAGGTCACTTTTGCGCAGGTCTTACTGGCCGTGGCGCACCTGTTTCGAGTTCGATCAGCGTTTGCTCAGCCAAGAGAGCTTGCCCAGCACGCAGCTTCGGTCTGCCCGTCGACGCCCGCTTCCAAGGTCGGCCCCTCCGCCGCGCAGCGCTCGAAGGCCAGCGGGCAGCGGGTGCGGAAGCCGCAGCCGCTGGGGCGGGCGATGGGGGAGGGCAGTTCGCCCTGCAGGATGACGCGGGCGCGGCGCTGGGCCGGGTCGACCGTGGGCGTGGCCGAGAGCAGGGCCTGGGTGTAGGGGTGGCGCGGGTGGCCGAAGACGGCGTCGCGCGGGCCGCGTTCCACGCAGCGGCCCAGGTACATCACCATCACCTCGTCGGCCACGTGGCGCACCACGCCCAGGTCGTGCGAGATGAAGAGGTAGGCCACGCCCAGCTCGCGCTGCAGGTCGGCCAGCAGGTTGAGCACCTGGGCGCGGATGGAGACATCCAGGGCGGACACGGGTTCGTCCAGCACCAGCACGCGGGGCTGCAGCATCAGCGCACGGGCGATGGCCACGCGCTGGCGCTGGCCGCCGGAGAACATGTGCGGGTAGCGGTCGAAGGCCTCCTCGCGCAGGCCCACGCGGGCCAGCATGGCGCGGGCCGCGGCCTCGCGTTCGGCCGGGTTGCCGACCTGGTTGGCCTCCAGCGGCTCCATCAGCGTGCGGCCGATGGTCTGGCGCGGGTTGAGCGAGCCGTAGGGGTTCTGGAACACGATCTGCACCTGGCGGCGCAAGGCCCGGCGCTGCTCGGCATTGGCCTGGGCCACGTCCAGCCCGTCGATCAGCAGCTGACCGGCGGTGGGCGTTTCGATCATGGTCAGCAGCTTGGCCAGGGTGGACTTGCCGCAGCCCGATTCGCCCACCACGGCCAGGGTGCGGCCGGCTTGCAGCGAGAAGCTCACGCCGTCGAGGGCATGCACGGTGGCCGGCGGCTTGAACAGGCCGCGGGCCACGGGGTAGAGGCGCTGGAGTTCGCGGGCCTCCAGGACCGGCGCGGCGGTTTCAGCAGCGGCGCTCATGCGGCGTTCTCCAGGTTCAGCGCGATGGGCTGGCCCGCATCGTCCAGTGGGGTGTGGCACAGCGCGCGGCCTAGCGCGGTATCGGCCGGCAGGGGCTTGACGGCATGGCAGTGCGCGTTGGCCCAGCGGCAGCGCGGGGCAAACAGGCAGCCGGCGGGCCGGTCGCTCTGGCCGGGCACCACGCCGTCGATGGCCTCCAGCCGTGCGCCGGTGGCGCGCTCGGGCAGGGCGGCCAGCAGGGCGTGGGTGTAGGGGTGATGCGGGTGGGTGAAGAGGGTGGCGGCGGGCTGGGTCTCCACCACGCGGCCG
>JAYSCA010000648.1:0-2040 GCA_041915165.1 Ideonella sp. | reverse complement strand
CCAGCTCGATCGCCGCGCCGGCCCTGCTCAAGCTGGGCGTGCCGCTGATCGTCTCGCACATGTTCGTCTTCTACTTCGGCATCATGGCCGACCTGACGCCGCCGGTGGCCCTGGCCGCCTTCGCCGCGGCGTCGATCGCCCGCGACAAGCCGATGAAGATCGGGCTGAAGGCCACGCAGATCGCCGCCGCCGGTTTCGTCGTGCCCTACATGGCCGTCTACGACCCGGCGCTGATGCTGCAGCCCGGTGCCGATGGCGTGTTCAGCTGGGCGGCGGCGGCCTACATGCTGTTCAAGTGCCTGGTCGCCATCGGCCTGTGGGGGGCCGCCGCCATCGGCTACCTGTCGCGTCCGCTGAACCCGCTGGAACGCGTCTGGTCGGCCTGTGGCGCCCTGCTGCTGGTGGCCGCCCTGCCCTTCACCGACGAGCTGGGCTTTGCCGTGGGGGCCTTGATGCTGGCCTGGAACTGGCGCCAGCTGCGGCGCCAGCCCATGGCCGCCCCGGTGGCCCCCGGCGTCTGAGGCCGACGCGATGCCGCTCGCCCTGTGTCTGGCCCGGGCTGGCGCCACCGCGGTGGTGGCGGCCAGCCAGTTCAGCCTGAGCTGGACCCACTCGATCGAGAAGATCCGCTGGGAAGAGCTGTGGCGCGTCACCCCGGCCGGCCTGGTGGTCGAGGAGGCCCGCATCCAGGGCCACGGCGCCGGCATGGAGCCGCCCGAGGGTGCCGTGCTGCGCGACGGTGCGTGGCACTACCACCCACAGGTGCCACCCCAGCCCGAGGTGGTGCTGGCGGCTTCGGACTTCACCGCCGACCACACGCTGTGCGCCGAAGGCCGTTGCCAGCCGCTGCACCAGTGGATCGCCGGTGACGGGCCGGTGCACCTGTCACGCTGCGAGGCGCCGTGATGCGCCGCGCCGCGGGCTGGCAGGCGGTGGGCCTGGTGACGCTGGGCTTGGCGATCGTGCTGGGCACCTTTGCCGCGGCCTACCACCACGGCTGGCAGCAGCTGCACGACCAGGCCCAACGGCGCCTGGCCTTCCTGGCCAGCGACCTCACCACCACGCTGGAGAAGTACGAGAACCTGCCGATCGCGCTGGCCAGCCACTCGGAACTGCCCGACCTGCTGCTGCATCCGGGCGATGCCACGCGGCGGGACACCGTGAACCGCCGCCTGGAGCGCCTGGCCCAGGCCACCCATGTGTTCGCGATCTACCTGATCGCCGCGGACGGCCAGACGCTGGCGGCCAGCAACTGGCGCACCCCCACCAGCTTTGTCGGCCAGAACTACGCCTTCCGGCCCTACTTCCGCGATGCGCTGGCCGGCGGCACCGGCCGCTTCTATGCCATCGGCGCCACCACCAAGGAGCCCGGCTACTTCCTGGCCCAGCCGGTGCGCGACGCGGACGGCCGCCCCTTCGGCGTGCTGGCGGTGAAGATCTCCTTCGACGACCTGGAGGCCAACTGGCAGCGCAGCGGCGAGCTGCTGATGCTGGCCGACGCGCGCGGGGTGGTGTTCCTGTCCAGCCGGCCGGAATGGCGCTTCCACACCCTGCGCCCGCTGGACGCCGGCACGCAGGCCCTGCTGCAGGCGACCCAGCAGTACGGCGTCCAGGCCCTGGCGCCGCTGCCGCTGGACCGCCCCGACGAGGCCTTCGAAGGCCGCGCCACCCGCCTGGCCACCCAGGCCGGGAGCGGCCGCGCGCCGCACTGGCTGCGAGTGGCTGCCCAGCGCCGCACGCTGGGCCCGATGGACTGGACCCTGTTGTCCTTTGCCGAGACCGATGGCCTGTTGCAGGACGCCCGGGCCCAGGCCCTGGCCGCCGGCCTGGCCTATGCAGTGGTGGTGGTGGGCCTGCTCTACGCCCGGCTGCGCCGCCGACGCGACGAGGAGCTGCGCCTGGTCCGGCGCGACCTGGAGCGCGCCAACGCCGAGCTGGAGGCCCGCATCGACGAGCGCACCGCCCACCTGCGTGGCGCCAACGAGGAACTGGCCCGCAAGATCGAGCAGCTCGACCGCACCCAGAACACGCTGCGCGCCG
>JAYSCA010000647.1:0-2044 GCA_041915165.1 Ideonella sp. | reverse complement strand
GAGCGGGGCGGCCGGCGGCACCGGGGTGCCCGCGGCCGCGTCGGTGGTGGCGGCCCCCCAGGGCTGGGGCGCACCGGGCGCCGGCAGCAGGCGCTGGCAGCGCAGGCCCTCGGCCCCGGTGGACAGCAGCCAGACCGCCTGCCCCGCCCGGGTGGTGGCCGCGTCGGTGGCGGCCGCCAGCCAGGCGTCCAGCACCGGCTCGGCCTCGTCCAGCGCCGCGCAGCCCGGCAGCACCCGCAGAGTCGTGGCGCCCTGGCCAGCCCCGGCCTGCCAGGCGTCGGCCAGACGGCGGCTGGCCAGCCAGACGGTCTGCCCGGGCTGCACCGCCAGCGTGGCCACCGCGTCGGCCAGGTGGGCGTTGAAGGCGCCGCAAAAGCCGCGCTCGGCGCCGATCACCAACCAGCAGCGGTCGGTGGCGGCGCCAATGTCGGCTGCAGCGGTGTCGCCCCCCGCCAGGCGGGCCCAGGCGGCGTCCAGCGTCTGCTGGGCCTCGGCCAGCGCGGGCTGCGAGCGTTGCAGTCGCTGCAGCTCCGCCATCGCCAGGTTCTTCATGGCCTGGACGATCTGGCGCAGGTCGGCCAGCAGCGTGGCCCGCTCGCGCAGCTGCAGTTGCGCACTCATGCCGGTTCAGCCCCCCAGCGCCGCCTGCACCGCCGCCACCCAGTCGGCCCGGGGCGCGTCCAGCGCCGGGGCCGTGGCGGCCATCGTGGTCAGGGTCGCCAGCACCTGCTGCAGTGCCTCGCCCTGCAAGCCCTCCAGCCGCCCTTCGTTGAGGGCCACCAGCCAGGCCATCGTGACCGATGCCGAGCGGGTGGCCAGCCGGCCCTGGCGGAACAGGGCTTGCAGCAGATGGCCGCGGGCCACGCGGGCCTGCATGCCTTCGTCCAGCCGGGTGCCGAAGCGGGTGAAGAGCTCCAGCTCCAGGAACTGCAGGTAGTCCAGCCGCAAGCGCTTGCACTCGTGGGCGATGGCCGGGTGCTGGGCCTTGCCGCCGATGCGCGACACCGAGGTGCCCACGTCAATGGCCGGGAACATGCCGGCGGCGGTCAGCTTGGTGCTGAGGTAGACCTGCCCGTCGGTGATGGAGATCAGGTTGGTCGGGATGTAGCTGGCCACCTCACCCAGCTGGGTCGGCACGAGGGGCAGGGCCGTCATGCTGCCGCCGCCCAGCGCGGCGCTGAGCTGGGTGGAGCGTTCCAGCAGGCGCGAGTGCAGGTAGAAGATGTCGCCGGGATAGGCCTCGCGCCCGGGCGGGCGGCGCAGCAGCAGCGAGAGCTCGCGGTAGGCCTGGGCGTGCTTGCCCAGGTCGTCGTAGACGATCAGCGTGTCATGGCCGGCGTGCATCCAGTGCTCGGCCACGGCGCAGCCGGCAAAGGGCGCCAGGTACTGCAGGCCCGGCAGCGTGCCGGCTTCGGCCACCACCACGGTGGTGTGGGCCAGCGCATCGTGCGCGGCCAGCACGCGCAGGGTTTCGGCCACCTCGGCGCGGCGCTGGCCGATCAGCACCAGCACGCAGCGCACGCCCTGGTCGCGCTGGTGGATCACCGCGTCCAGCGCCAACGCACTCTTGCCGGTGCCGTCGTCGCCGATCAGCAGCTCGCGCTGGCCGCGGCCAATGGGCAGCAGGGTGTCGATCACCGTGTTGCCGGTGTAGAGCGGACGGCTGACCGGATCGCGCTGGATGATGGCCGGCGAGCGGCCCTCCAGCGCCTGCTGGGCGTCGGTCTGCGGCGGCGGCAGGCCGTCCAGCGGCCGGCCCAGCGGGTCGACCACCCGGCCCAGCAGGGCATCGCCGCAGCCGATGGCCAGACCCTGGCCGCAGCGGCGCATGCGCTGCCCGGCACCCAGGCTCTCGGTCTGGTCGAGCAGAATGCAGCCGGCCAGCGTCTCGTCGAGCTGGAAGACCCAGGCGCGGCTGCCGTCGGCCGAGCGCAGCACCTCGCCCACCGGCACCGAGGGCAGGCCCTCGACCCAGGCGATGCCGTCGGCCACCCCCAGGATGGTGCCGACCTCCTCGACCGAGAGGCCGACCTCCGGCGCGATC
>JAYSCA010000646.1:0-2047 GCA_041915165.1 Ideonella sp. | reverse complement strand
GCCATGCCGGCACCCCACTGGCGGCCGGCACGGCCGCGCGCATCTTCACCGGGGCCCCCTTGCCGGAGGGCGCCGATGCCGTGGTGATGCAGGAGGCCTGCCTGGCCCAGCCGGAGGCGGGCACACCGTGGGGGCGGGTGCAGGTGCAGGAATGCGTGCCATCCGGGCAATGGGTGCGCCGGCGCGGCGAGGACGTGGCCTGCGGGGCCGAGGTGCTGGCCGTCGGCCAGCGGCTGACCGCGCAGGCGCTGGGCCTGGCCGCCGCCGTGGGCGTGCCCACGCTGACCGTGCACCGCCGGCCCCGTGTGGCCCTGCTGTGCAGCGGGGACGAACTGGTGCTGCCGGGCGAGCCGCTGAAGCCGGGCGCGATTTACAACAGCAACCGTTTCATGTTACGCGGCCTGCTGCAGTCGCTGGGTTGTGACGTGACCGACCTGGGCGCCGTGGCCGACCGGCGCGAACGGGTGCAGACCGCACTGCGCGAGGCCGCCGCGGCTCACGACCTCATCGTCACCTCTGGGGGGGCCTCGGTGGGCGAGGAAGACCATCTGCGCCCCGCCGTGCAGGCCGAGGGCTGGCTGCACCACTGGCAGCTGTCCGCCAAGCCGGGCAAGCCGCTGGCGGTGGGGGCGGTGCGCTGCGCCACCGGCGGCGAGACCCTGCTGATGGGCCTGCCGGGCAATCCGGTGGCGAGCTTCGTGACCTTCTGGCTCACCGTGGCGCCGCTGCTGCGGGCCTTGCAAGGGGGCGCCTGCGCGTTGCCGCGGCCCTTGCGGATGACCGCCGGTTTCGATTGGCCGCGGCCCGACCGCCGGCGCGAATTCCTGCGTGTGCAGGTGGCCGACGACGGGCGCTTGCAGCCGTACCCGAACCAGAGCTCGGGCGTGCTGAGCTCGACGGTGTGGGCCGACGGCCTGCTGGACAACCCGGCCGGGCGGGTGATCGCCGCCGGGGATGTGGTGGACTATTTCCCGTTGCCCGTGCTGGCGGCGGGAGCCTGAGACAGGAACGGGGATGCGGATTCAGGTGTTGTTCTTTGCCTCGCTGCGCGAGACCCTGGGGGCCAGCCGGACCCTGGACGTGCCCGGCGGTGCGACCGTGACCCAGGCCCGGGCCCAACTGGCCGCCGAAAGCGAGGCCGCTGCCGCCGCCCTGGCGCCGGCGCGCCCGGTGCGGGCCGCGGTCAACCAGACGCTGGCCGCCGGCGAGACAGTGCTGGCTGACGGGGATGAACTGGCCTTCTTCCCGCCGGTGACGGGGGGCTGACGTGATGTCGCCAGCACAGCGTCCCGCCGCCCGTGTCGCCATCCAGACGGCCGATTTCGACCTGAGCCAGACCGTGGCCGCGCTGCGCGCTGGCGACGGCGGCGTGGGCGCGGTGGTCAGCTTCGTCGGCACGGTGCGTGATCGCCACGGGGATCGGCCGGGAGAGGTCTTGGCCATGGAACTGGAGCACTACCCGGGCATGACCGAGAAGGCCATCGAAGCGATGATCGACGCGGCCCAGGCCCGCTTTGACATCCGCGGAGCACGGGTGATCCACCGGGTGGGGCGGCTGGCCCCGGGCGACCAGATCGTGCTGGTGGCGGTCAGCTCGGCCCACCGGGGCGAGGCCTTTCAGGCCTGCGAGTTCCTGATGGACTACCTCAAGACCCAGGCGCCGTTCTGGAAGAAGGAAACCACCCCGGACGGGGCGCGCTGGGTGGACGCCCGGGTGGCCGACGACGCGGCGCTGGCCCGCTGGGGGTTGAGCTCGGCCAACGCGGGCGAGGCGGGTGCGGCATGAGTCTGGACGCCAAGCAACTGCGGGGCGCCCTGGGGCGCTTCACCACCGGCATCACCATCGTGACCTGCCGCACAGCCGAGGGCGAACCCATCGGCCTGACCGTCAATTCCTTCAACGCGCTGTCGCTGGAGCCGGCCTTGATCCTCTGGTCGCTGCGCAACGCCAGCCCCAGCGTGGTGGCGTTCGAGCAGGCGGCGCATTTCACGGTGAATGTGCTGGGGCAAGGGCAGATGGACGTGTCGCAATCCTTTGCCGGCCGCA
>JAYSCA010000645.1:0-2047 GCA_041915165.1 Ideonella sp. | reverse complement strand
GTGATCGACGCCGGCCGCGTCGACCCGGCCTTCATCCGCAACGGCGCGCGCGGCATCGCCGGCCAGGCCGAGCGGGCCGGGGTCATCATCCGCCGCATCCGCGGCTTCGTGCGCCGGCGCGAGGTGAAGCTGGAGCACCTCGACGTCAACGAGGTGGTGCGCGAAACGCTGGCGCTGTTCGAGGGCCAGGCCCTGCTGCGCGGGGTGCCGCTGTCGGTGCAGCTGGCCGAGGGCCTGCCGCGCATCGCAGCCGACCAGATCGAGGTCGAGCAGGTGCTGCTCAACCTGCTGCAGAACGCGCTGGACGTGATGGAAGGCAGCCCGAACAAGGCGCAGGGCATCACCGTGGCCACCCGCCGCACCGAGGACAACGTGGAGGTGGCCGTGCGCGACCACGGCAGCGGCCTGACTCCCGAGGTGCAGGCCCACCTGTTCGATCCCTTCTTCACCACCAAGCCGCAGGGCCTGGGCCTGGGCCTGTCGATCTGCCGCACCATCGTCGAAAGCCATGGCGGGCACCTGTGGGCCACCAACGAACCCGAGGGCGGGCTGAGCATGCGCTTCACCCTGCCCGTTCTTGCGGAGGACACCCTGTGACCCCGAGCGCCGACCCGAGCGAGCTCAGCAGCCCGCTGATCCTGATCGTCGATGACGACGAGGCCATGCGCAGTTCGATGGCCTTTCTGTTCGCCTCCATTGGCCTGGCGGCGCAGACCTTCCCCGATGCGGCCAGCTTTTTGGCCGCGCTGCCGCCCGAGGGCGCGCAGCGGCCCGGCGCGCTGGTGCTGGACGTGCGCATGCCCGGCATGAGCGGGCTGGAGCTGCAGCGGCTGCTGGCCGAGCGCCACTTTCCGCTGCCCATCCTGATCGTCACCGGCCACGGCGACGTGCCGATGGCGGTGCAGGCCTTGAAGGCCGGCGCTTACGACTTCATCGAGAAGCCCTTCAAGGAGCAGTACCTGCTGGACATGGTGGGCGCGGCGATCCGCGTCTCCGAGGAGACCCTGGCCCGGCAAAGCCGCCAGCGTTCCATCACCGAGCGCCTGGCCCGCCTGGGCCGGCGCGAACGCGAGGTGCTGGACGGCATCCTGGCGGGCAAGCTCAACAAGGTCATCGCCTACGAGCTGGAGCTGTCGGTCAAGACGGTGGAAGCCTACCGGGCCTCGATCATGCTGAAGATGGAGGCCGGCTCGCTGGCCGAGCTGGCCACCCTGCTGGCCAAGGTCCAGCCCTGAGCGACCGGGGCGTCAGCGCTCGGGCGGTTAGAATGGAGGGTTTTCCCTAATAGAACACAGTGTCTCAGAACACTGGTCACACCATGCGCTCTGTCCTGACCTTTTTGAAAGACCGGTTCCAAACCGTCCCGACCGCCCCGACTTCCGAGGCGGCCAGCCGCGAGGCCTACATGGCCGAATTCGCCCATCTCAGCGACGCCGAACACCGTCGGCGTGAGATCGAGCACCGTCAGCGGACCCTGCTGATGCTGGCACCGCAGCTGACGCCGTTCATCCGCTGAGCGGCCGCAGGCTCTTCAGGCCGGGCAGGCGATCCGGTTGCGGCCGTCCTGCTTGGCCTGGTAGAGCTGTTCATCCACCGCTCGCAGGGCTTCCTGCGGGCTGTCACCGTCGCCCGGGGTGACGGTCCCCACCCCAATGCTCACCGTGACCCGCTGACCGTGCGGGTTCTGGGCATGGGGCAGGGCCAGCTTCTCGATCAGCCGCTGGCAGCGCTCGGCCACCCGCAGCGCCCCCTCGCCATCGGTCTCTGGCAGGATCAGCACGAACTCCTCGCCACCGTAGCGCGCCACCAGGTCGCGCGGCCCCACCAGGGCCAGGCTCAGCGTCTGGGCGATCTCGCGCAGGCAGGTGTCGCCCTGCAGGTGGCCGTAGAGGTCGTTGTACTGCTTGAAGAGGTCCACATCGACCAGCATCAGCGACAGCGGCCGCTGGCTGTGGCGGGCGCTGTCCCATTCGCGCGCCAGGCTGGTGTCGAACTGGCGCCGGTTGGCGATGCCGGTCAGGCCGTCCTTGAAGGACAGGGCTTCCAG
>JAYSCA010000644.1:0-2048 GCA_041915165.1 Ideonella sp. | reverse complement strand
GCCGCGGCCAGGGCCTGGCCAACGCCCGCCACGTCCATCAGGCGGATCTGCAAGGCCGGGCCGATGGCCACCGCCGTGCCCACCAGCACCACCGTCAGCGCGGCCGTCAGCGGGTGGTGGCAGGTCAGCACATAGAGCAGCTGGACGGCGGCCGACCACAGCAACAGCCCGCCCACCGTGGGCATCAGCGCCTTGTCGGCCAGGCGCGAGCCGATCAGGTTGCCGCCCACCATGCCCACGCCGAACAGCGAGAGCACCACCGGCATCCAGCCCAGCGGCATGCCCGCCACCTGCAGCAGCGTGGGCTTGACGTAGCTGAAAACCGAGAACATGCCGCCAAAGCCGATCGCCGCGATGCCCAGCGTCAGCCAGACCTGCTTGCGCTTGAGCGCGCCCAGCTCGCGCAGCGGGCTGGCCCCGGGCGGCGGCGCCAGGTTGGGCACCCAGGCCCGCACCATGCCCACCGACAACAAGGCCGCCACGCCGACGAACACGAAGGCGGCGCGCCAGCCCAGCCACTGGCCCAGCGCCGAGGCCACCGGCACGCCCAGCAGGGTGCCACCGGTCAGCCCCAGCATCACCAGGCCCACCGCGCGGGCGCGTTGATGGGGTTCCGCCAGCGACGCCACGACCAGCGACGCCAAGCCGAAATAGGTGCCGTGCGGCAGCCCGGCGCACAGGCGCAACAGGTTGAGCGACAGGTAGCCCGGCGCCAGCGCGCTGGCCAGGTTGCCCAGCCCGAACAGCAGCATCAGCGCCATCAACAGGCGGCGGCGGTGCCAGCGGGCGGTCAGCACCGCCAGCAGCGGCGCGCCCACCACCACGCCCAGCGCATAGGCGCTGATCACATGGCCGGCCTGCGGAATGCTGATGGCCAGATCGCGCGCCACCTCGGGCAGCAGGCCCATGATGACGAACTCGCCAGTGCCGATGGCAAAGCCGCCGGTGCCCAGCGCGAACACGGTGCGCAGCAGCAGACGGTCTTGGTCCGGGCGGTGGGCCAGATGGTCGGGCCGGCGTGTTTCGGGACTGGGCGGGGCGAGTTCGGGAGACGGGGACATGGATCCTGGGGCGAGATGGGCAACAATCGCTGTCGCGTTGGGTCGGCAGCCTAGCAGGCCCCTCAAGTCCTTGCTGCCCCCGCGCTCACCGTTCCCCCTCTCCTCCCACCGAAAGTCCGCCGCCTGGCATGGAGTCCCGCCTCGCGCTCACCCTCGCCCTGGTGCAACTGGGTTTGTTCGGCCTGTGTTGGGCCCTGGTCGCGGCCCTGATGCCGCGCGAACGACGCTCGGCCCTGCTGTTCCTGGCCACCTGCGCCTGTGACGCCGCCACCGCCTGGCTGCAGATCATGCAGGACGGCAGCCTGCGCCCGGTGGCGCAGGGCCTGATGACACTGGGCCTGCTCAGCGCGACGCTGGTCAGCGCCGGCGCCGATGCCTTCGTCCACGGCCGGGTGCGCCACCGCCGCTTCTGGGCCCTGCCCTTGACGCTTGGCGTGGTGGCCGTCTGGCTGCCCCTGCCCGCGGTGGTGGCCGACATCGCGTCGCTCGCGGTGTACCAAAGCGCCTTCCTGCTGTTGCTGGTCCTGCCCATCGTCTGGCTGCAGCGCCCCATCCGCCGCGAGTTTGGCCGCTATGGTGTGCTGCCCCTGCTGCCCTTCGGGCTGATGGGCCTGGCGGTGCTGGCCTTTCTCATCCATTTGCTGCTGAACCCGGCGGCGGCGGCCCACAGCTTTGCAGCCCGCAACGACCATGGCGCATCCTCGCTGATCCCGTTCGCCATCACCTCCGGGCTGTTCCACATCTGCTGGCTGGGCATGATGCTGGGCCGCCAGGTGGTGCGGGCCAACCGCCTGGCGCGGGTGGACAACCTGACCGGCGTGCTGCGCCGGGGCCCGTTCGAGACCGAGCTGGACGCCACGCTGGCGCTGGGGCACCGCCACCCGCTGCCGGTCACCGTGGCCTTTCTGGACGTGGACCACTTCAAGCGCATCAACGACCAGGGCGGTCATGCCGCCGGCGACCGGGTGCTGCAGGCCCTGGGCCAGT
>JAYSCA010000643.1:0-2051 GCA_041915165.1 Ideonella sp. | reverse complement strand
CGCAACGTGCGCAAGATGGTGGACGGCAATGACCACGACATGCCCGAGCAGGGCAAGTACAACGGCGGTCAGAAGGTCCTGTTCTGGGGCCTGGTGATCGGCATGGCCATCCTGTTCGTCTCCGGCCTGCTGATGTGGCGCGCCTGGTGGACCCCGCCGGTGACGGTGGTGCGTCTGGCCTCGCTGCTGCACGCGGTCGGCGCGGTCTGGATGATCGGCCTGATCATCATGCACGTCTACGCGGCCATCTGGACCCGTGGCACCATCCGGGCCATGCTTTACGGCACGGTCACCCGCGCCTGGGCCAAGCAGCACCACCGTGGCTGGTACCGCCAGATGACGGGCGACAAGAGCTGACCGCTTCTGTCCCGCATTGGCCGCCGGTTGCTGCCCAGCACCGGCGGCCTGTTTCTTTCTGATTGGAGTGGGGCGTGCAACGCATTCTTCAACCCGGCGAGATCGAATCGCTGGACCGCATCGAGTTCCCGCGGCTGCGGCTGCCGCAACCTGGCACGCTGTTCACGGAACGCGCGGCGCGCCTGCGCCAGAAGGCCGAGGGCCATCCCATCGGGGACTACCTTCGCTTCCTGGCCCATCTGGTGGACCTGCAGGCCCGCGCGGCCGGCACCGTGGTCACGCAGGCCGTGCCCGACGCGGTGATCGAACAGTCGCTGGCGCACGGCATGCCGGTGCTGCCCGCGCCGCTGCAGCCCGATGCCGCCTGGCTGGGCGTGCTGCGGGACCTGCTGCAGGGCGTGCAGGCCCTGGACGACCTGCCCGAGGCCCTGCGGCAGAACGCCCAGGCGCTGGCGACCCGTTCCGAGAGCGATCTGAACGCGCTGGCGCGGGCCTTCCTGGACGGACAGGCCACGGCCGCCGAACTGGCTGCGCAACCGCTGGTGATGGCGGCGCTGCAGGTGGTCTATGCCGATGTCGCCAGCCGGTTGGACACCCGCAGCATCGCCTATGTGGACCCGGCCACGATCTGCCCGGTGTGCGGCAGCGAGCCGGTGGTCAGCGTGTTGCGCCTGGGCGGCGAGGCCGGTGGCCACCGCTACCTGCACTGCGGCCTGTGCGCCACCGAATGGCACATGGTGCGGGTCAAGTGCAGCCACTGCGAATCGACCAAGGGCGTGCGTTACCAGGGTATCGAGGGCGGCGACCCGGCCGTGTTGGCCGAGACCTGCGACGAGTGCCACACCTACCGCAAGCAGGTGAACCAGGAGAAGGACCCGCTGGTGGAGCCGCTGGCCGACGATCTGGCCAGCCTGACCCTGGACCTGCTGATGGCTGACACCGCCTACGCCCGTGCCAGCGGCAACCCCCTGCTGGCGCTGGCCCACGACGAGCCCTCGGGCGAAGACCTGGAGACGCAGGACGCATGAGCACCGCCCCCCCCCCTCGACGCCGACGCGGCGCTCACCTCGCCGGCTCAGCTGCCGGCGGTGGACAAGCTGCTGACCCATGCCGCCTTCCAGCCGGTGCTGGGTGAGCATGGCCTGAGTCTGGTGACGGCGGCGGTGCGCCGGCAGCTGGAGGGCTTGCGCAGCCGCTTGCGGGAGGGGGAGTCCTTGGCCGCGACGATGGGCAGCCCCACGGCGCTGGCGCAGGCCGTGGCGGCGGATCTGCGGCAGCAGCGGGCGCCCCGTCTGCGGGCCGTGTTCAACCTCACCGGCACCGTGCTGCACACCAACCTGGGCCGGGCTATCCTGCCCGACGAGGCGGTGCAGGCGGTGGTGCAGGCGCTGACGAGCCCGGCCAACCTGGAATACGACCTGGCCACCGGCGGCCGGGGCGACCGTGACGACCTGGTCAACGACCTGCTGTGCGAGCTGACTGGGGCCGAAGCGGCCACCGTGGTCAACAACAATGCCGCCGCGGTGCTGCTGATGCTCAATGCCCTGGCCGCGCGCAAGGAGGTCATCGTCTCCCGCGGTGAGCTGGTGGAGATCGGCGGCGCCTTCCGCATCCCCGACATCATGGCCCGCGCCGGTGCCAAGCTGGTCGAGGTGGGCACCACCAACCGCACCCATGCCCGCGACTACGAAGGG
>JAYSCA010000642.1:0-2052 GCA_041915165.1 Ideonella sp. | reverse complement strand
TCCTGGATCCGCTGCTTGGCGGCATTGACAAGATCATGGGCAGTTTTCATCGGGTGGCTTTCTTCCAGGGCAGGCAATGAGATACCCTGGATGGTAACCATCCTGCAGCGCTGCGGGCGGTGTGTGGGTCAGTCCCCGCCGGGCCCAGACCCGGCGTCCGGCGCTGCAGGCAAGCCCGCGTCGGCACCAAACGCCTGGTCCAACACCTGCTGCAAACGCTCCAACTGCGCGTGGGCATACCGCATCGTCGTGCGCGGATCGGCATGGCCCAGCTGACGCTGGACCACCTCCAATGGCGCCTTGCGCTCCAGCGCCCGGGTGCCAAAGGTGTGGCGGAGCCAGTGTGGCGAGGCACGCAGGGCGATCGCCCGCTCCGGGCCCGGGAGATCGCTGCCCGCAATCGCCTGCCGCACCCAACGCTTCATGGTCTGGTACAGCGCTTGGTAGCCAATGGGCGCCTGCGGGTCCGACAGCCGAGCGAGCAGGGGCCAGTCGGCCGACACCTCCGTTCCGACCAAGGGGCCCAGGCCCCGCGCTTCCAGGTACGCGGAAAGCGCCTCCAGCGCCTGACCTGGCACGGCGATCATCCGGTTGCGAGCCCCCTTGCCATGCACCTGCATCACCCAGCGGCCGCGGTGGCGGGTCAGCTGACCCAAGGTGGCCCCCACCAACTCGGAGGCGCGCAGCCCGGTGGCCTCCACGAAACTGAGAATGAAGAGCATGCGCTCGCGCGAGGCACTGGCCGGCTCGGCCTGCAGTTGCCGCAGCAGCGCCTGCCAGGCCTCCGGCGTGAACGCGCGGCTGTCCAACAACGACCGCCCGGGGTCGTCCCCCAGCCGGCGATTGACCAACATCCAAGGATTGCGGGCCACCAGGTAGCCCACATCCACCATCCACGCGAAGAAGCTGCCCAGGATCACCACCGCCTGGTGGCGGCTGGCCGTGCTCAGCGGCCCCCGAAACGGCGCCCAGCCATTCCCCATCACCGTGCTGTGGCGACGTGAGATCCACTCCGCCGGCAGATGCTCCAGAAATGCCATGTAGGCGAGACAGTCTTCCACGCCCATCCGGGCGAAGTCGAGATGCCGCTCATGCGTCAGCCACAGCAGGAGGCGAAAGGCCTCCCGTCGATAGCTCTTGGCCGTGGCCGACGAACCCGCACGGGCCTGCACCCAGGCCTCGATGACCTCGGCATCGTTCCGGGCGCCGGTCAGGACGGCCGAGCCTGGAACGCCAGCACTGGCCGGACGCCCATCGAACAGGGCCCGCTGAGGCAGCACCCGGAGTCCCTCCGGGGCCGCCTCCGGCAGGCGACCCGACGGCTCCAGGTCCGCTGCCACAGGGCTCACCCCCGCCGCCTCGAACGGGCGGGGCGGCACGATGGGGCCACTGTCTGGCAACAGGGTGGCCAGATGCTGGGCCAGACGCTGGGCCTTGACCTTGCCAATCGCCGGCAGGGACCGCCACCAGTGCCCGCCCTGCGCAATCCGTTGCTGCAGGTCGGACAGCAACAACAGTCCGCAGCGAGCCAAGCGCTCGGCCATCACGGGGTCGAACCAGCCATCGATCCGATCCTCCGGGCGAGGCTGTTCCGCGGCCACCGCCTGCAGATGGCGGAGCAGGGCCAACTGGCGCTCACGCAGCCGGCGGCGCCGATCCGCTTTCAGGTCTGGGGGATGCGCTTCCTGATAGAGCTGAAGCACCTCCGCCTCGGTCCAGCCATCCAGATCCCGCTCCGCAATGAAGTTCTCAAGGTCCGGCCGCGAATCAGAAGACCGGACACGGATGGTCAAACCAATCAAGCGCCACGCACGCTGCCCCTGACGACGAGCCAGGGAGCGCAGATGGTCGACCACCTGTCGGTGGGCGGTCACCGCCTGATGCCCATGGTCGATGCCCAGGTAGCGAAACGCCGATTCCTGGACGGGAACCCCTTCGGCGACCGCCCGCAGGTGGGCAAAGTGGTGCTGCCCGATCCGCGGACACACACCGGCACCTGAAGAACGGTGAACAGGGGGAGGCATGGCCTGATTTTCCGTGCCCTGCTCCATT
>JAYSCA010000641.1:0-2053 GCA_041915165.1 Ideonella sp. | reverse complement strand
CGGTGCTGACCATGGCCTATGCCGTGGGGCCGGTGTCGGGCGGGCATTTCAACCCGGCGGTCTCGGTCGGGCTGTGGGTGGCGGGGCGCTTCCCCATCGGTCGGCTGCAGTACTACATCGTGGCCCAACTGGTCGGCGCCGTGCTGGCGGGGGCGGTGCTGTATTTCATTGCCAGCGGCAAGGCCGATGTTGGCAGCCTGGGGGGCTTTGCCTCCAACGGCTATGGGGAGCATTCGCCCGGCGGTTACTCGCTGGCGGCGGCGCTGGTGACGGAAGTGGTGCTGACGGCGATGTTCCTGCTGGTGATCCTGGGCGCGACCGATGCCCGCGCGCCGGCCGGCTTCGCGCCGATCGCGATCGGTCTGGCGCTGACGCTGATCCACCTGATCAGCATCCCGGTGACCAACACCTCTGTCAACCCGGCCCGTTCGCTGGGGGTCGCGCTGTTCGCCGCGCCCTGGGCGCTGCAGCAACTCTGGCTGTTCTTCGTCGCCCCGTTGGCGGGTGCCGTGCTGGGCGGGCTGGTGTACCGCGGGGTGCTGGCCGATTGAACTCGCCGATGGACCGGCCTCGCATCACCCCGCCCCGGTTCCGCGTGCTGGCGGGGCATGGCGTGCCCCACACCGTGCTGGCGCAGTTGCGCCGGCTGCTGGAACGGCTGGCCGGGCGCACCGAGGCGTTTTGGATCCTCGGGCCGGCCCAGGAGGCCGATGTGCTGCTGTTGCCGCGGGGCCTGCCCCTGCCGGCCGTGGCGCCCCCGGTGAGCCTGGTCTGGCTGGATGCCCCTGGCGCACCACCCGGGGTGGGCCTGTCGCTGGCGCAACCGCTGCAGACCGAGGCCTTGTTGGCGCTGCTGTCGGAGGTGGAGCGGCGTCAACCGCCGCGGCGGCGGCCCGCCGGCCCGCCTGGCTGGCACCGCGCTTCGGCGCCCCCACCCCGGGTGCAGCTGCCCGGCGCCTGGCAGGACACCGGCCAGCTCTACCGCCTGCAGCGCTGGCCCGCCCCGGGCAGCCTGACCGGGCACCGCTACCTGCCGCGGCTGGCCAGCCTGCTGATGTCGCGCTCGCTGCGCCTGTCGGCCCTGGCGGCCTTGAGCAACGTCAGCGAGGCCGAATGCGGCGTCTTCCTGGCCGAGATGGACCGCCAGGGGCTGCTGAGCCGGTTGCCGGAAGACGATCCTTTGCCGGCGGTGGCCGAACCGGCACCGGTAGAGGACGCGCCGCCCGAGCCGGCCGCCGCCGGCGCCACCGGCTGGCTGGCGCGGCTGCGCGCCCGTTGGGGGCGGTCGAGTTGACGCGGCCCGGGCGGGCCCGGGGCCGGTGTCAGGCCGGCTGTTCCTCGATCAGGTAGCTGGCGCCGTCGAACTGGGCCAGCGCATCCACCAGGAAGGGCAGCTCGGCCGCCAGCTCCCGGTGCAGCGTCCAGGGCGGGTTCAGGATGAACACGCCGCTGCCCACCAGGCCGAAGCCCTGCGGGTCGGGCTGGGCCACGGTCAGGCGCACATGCAGCCAGCCCTTGGGCGCCAGGGCCGTCAGCCGCTTGGGCAGCTGCACTGCTTCGACCCGGCTGACCTGCGGGTACCAGACCATGTAGACGCCGTCGGCGAAGCGTTGCACCGCCTCGCGCAGGCTGGTCACCACCTTGCCGTAGTCCTGCACCAGCTCGTAGGACGGGTCCATCAGCACCAGCGCACGACGCGGCGTGGGCGGCACCTGGCCCTTCAGGCCGGCAAAGCCATCCTCATTGAGCACCTGCACCTGCCGGTTGCCGCTGAAGTGGGTCGCCAGGGTGCGGGCGTCGGACGGGTGCAGCTCAAAGAGCCGCATCGAATCGCCCCTGCGCATCAGCTGGCGGGCGATCGAGGGCGAGCCGGGGTAGAGCGCCAGCGGCGGCGTCATGCCCTTTTCCAGCACCGGGGCCTGGCCATCCTCGCCGGGCTGCAGGTTGAACTCCTGCACCAGGCGCACGTAGTCGGCGGTCAGCGGCGGCAGGTCGGCGCGGCTCCACAGCCGGCCGATGCCCTCGCGGTACTCGGCCGTCTTCTGGGCCTGGG
>JAYSCA010000640.1:0-2056 GCA_041915165.1 Ideonella sp. | reverse complement strand
GGCCGGCTGCGCACCGATGATCTTGACGCCCGGGTTCTGTTCCTTCAGGTAGCGCGCCACCCCGGTGATGGTGCCGGTGGTACCCATCGCGCTGACGAAGTGTGTCACCCGCCCGGCGGTGTCGGTCCAGATCTCCGGGCCGGTGCTGTCGTAGTGGGCGGCCGGGTTGTCCGAGTTGGCGAACTGATCCAGCACCCGGCCCTTGCCATCGCGCTGCATCTGTTCGGCCAGGTCGCGGGCCAGTTCCATGCCGCCGGACTTGGGCGTCAGGATCAGTTCGGCGCCATAGGCCTTCATGGTCTGCGCCCGCTCGATCGAGAGGTCCTCCGGCATGATCAACACCATGCGGTAGCCCTTGATGGCGGCCGCCATCGCCAGGGCGATGCCGGTGTTGCCCGAGGTGGCCTCGATCAGCGTGTCGCCCGGCTTCACGTCGCCCCGCAACTCGGCCTGGCGGATCATGTTGATGGCCGGCCGGTCCTTGACCGAGCCCGCCGGGTTGTTCCCTTCCAGCTTGCCGAGAATCACATTGCCACGGCTGGCGATCTCCGGGCCAGGCAGGCGTTGCAGACGCACCAGCGGCGTGTGGCCGATGGCATCCTCCAGGGTTTTGTAGTTCGGCATGAGAAGCGGTTTCCGGCTGAGGCCTGCCATTATCGGCCTGTGGGAAGACCCGGCTTTTCACCATGCCATAATGCGCCCCCAACGTACCCCGGCCGCCCTGGCCGACAGGTTCGTTTCCTGCCCGCGTGACGAAATCGGTAGACGTAGCGGATTCAAAATCCGCCGCCGCAAGGCGTGCCAGTTCGAGTCTGGCCGCGGGCACCAGGACCTCGCATTGCGCGGCGTTCCCTCTGCTTTTCCCGTAGCGAGCGCTCATGCCCCCCATGCCCCCGATGACCAAGGCGCTGATGCTGATCTGCACAGCGATGTTCTGTGTCCAGGCCCTGCTGGACGCGTTTGTGCCGGTCACCGGCTGGCTGTCGCTCTGGCCGCTGGGCTCCGGCAACTTCATGCCCTGGCAGGTGCTGACCTACGCCTTCCTGCATGCCAGCATCGGCCACCTGTTCTTCAACATGCTGGGCCTGTGGATGTTCGGCAGTGAACTGGAACGCCTGTGGGGCGGCAAGCGCTTCCTGCAGTTCATGGCCGCCGGCGTGCTGTCGGCCGCGCTGTGCCAGCTGATCGTGACCGCGGTGCTCGGTTCGTATGTGCCCACCGTCGGCATCTCCGGCGCGCTGTACGCCCTGCTGCTGGCCTACGGCATGCTGTTCCCGGAGCGGACCATCATGCCGCTGTTCCCGCCCATCCCAATGAAGGCGCGCACCTTCGTGCTGGTCTTCGGCCTGCTGGAGCTGGGTCTGGGCGTGACCGGAGCCACCGGCGTGGCCCACTTCGCCCACCTGGGCGGCATGCTGGGCGGCTGGCTGATGATCCGCTACTGGCGCGGCCAGGCGCCCTTCCCGCGCCGTCGGCGCTGGTAAGCCGTTTCAGCGGCCGGCCTTCAGGGCCGCCAGCACGTCCGGGTAAAGGAGCTGCACACGCAGCTCCTTTTTCATTCGGGCGTTCGACAACCGCCGGGATTCGCTCAGAAAGCTCCGCTGCACCGGCGAGAGTTGCTCGGCCGCCTGGGCCCGGGTGATCCGCGGCGGCAGGGGCAGGCCACAGGCCTCGGCCACCGCCTCGAAATGCTCGCCCATGCGCCGCTGGCTGTCGTCACAGACGTGGTAGACCCGCTGCGGTGCGCCCCGGAACAGCGCGGCCAGACCGGTGCGGGCCAAGTCGTCGGCGTGGATGTGGTTGGTGTAGACGTCCTCGGCGGGCACCAGCACCGGCGCGCCGCGCCTCACCCGCGCGGCCGGCCCGCCTTCGCGGTCGCCCGCATAGATGCCGGGCACGCGCAGGATGCTGGCACACCAGCCGGCCGCCACCCCCAGCGAACGGACGGCCCGCTCGGCCGCCACCCGGCGCCGGGCCCGGTCGGTGCGCGGCGCGCAGGGCGCGCATTCGTCGATCCAGGCGCCGCCCACATCGCCGTACACCCCGGTCGTGCTGA
>JAYSCA010000639.1:0-2056 GCA_041915165.1 Ideonella sp. | reverse complement strand
CATGCCGGCGAAGGCCCCGTCGGGGCCCAGCACGACCGAGCGCAGGTCATCGTCGTTGCCGACGCAGGCGAACACCAGGCTGGCGCCCTCGGCGGCCTCGCGCGGCGTGGCCGCGGCCCGGCCACCGAACTCGGCCACCCAGGCCTGTGCCTTGGCCGCGGTGCGGTTGTAGACGGTGACCTCGTGGCCGGCCCGTTGCAGGTGGCCGGCCATGGGATAGCCCATCACGCCCAGGCCCAGAAAGGCCACGCGTTGGGAGGGAATGGAGTCGTAGGTCTTGGTCGTCATGGGGTGAAACAGGTCAGACGATGGTCAGGTGTTCGGTGCCGGCCGACAGGTCGCCGACATGGGCGCGCTTGCTGTTGAGCTTGATCTGCAACCGCAGGTCGTTGACCGAGTCGGCATTGCGCAGCGCATCCTCGTAGGTGATGGCGTTGGCCTCGTAGAGGTCGAACAGCGCCTGGTCGAAGGTCTGCATGCCCAGCTCGCGCGAGCGCTTCATCAGTTCCTTCAGCTCGCCCACCTCGCCCTTGAAGATCAGGTCGGCCATCAGCGGCGTGTTCAGCATGATCTCGACCGCCGCGATGCGGCCCCGGCCTTCCTGGCGCGGCAGCAGGCGCTGCGAGATCATGGCCTTGAGGTTGAGCGAGACGTCCATCAGCAGCTGGTCGCGCTTTTCCTCGGGGAAGAAGTTGATGATCCGGTCCAGCGCCTGGTTGGCGCTGTTGGCGTGCAGCGTGGCCATGCACAGGTGGCCGGTCTCGGCGAAGGCGATCGCCAGCTCCATGGTCTTGCGGTCGCGGATTTCGCCCATCAGGATCACGTCGGGGGCCTGGCGCAGGCTGTTCTTCAGCGCGATGTCCCAGTCCTCGGTGTCGATGCCGACCTCACGCTGGGTCACGATGCAGTTCTTGTGCGGGTGCACGAACTCCACCGGGTCTTCCACCGTGATGATGTGGTCGCAGGCGTGTTCGTTGCGCCAGTCCACCATCGCGGCCAGCGAGGTCGACTTGCCCGAACCGGTGGCGCCGACCAGGATCACCAGGCCGCGCTTGCTCATCGCGATGTCCTTGAGGATCTGCGGCAGGCCCATCTCGTCGATGGTGGGCAGCTCCGCCGGGATGGTCCGCAGCACCATGCCCACGTGGCCTTGCTGCATGAAGGCGCTGACGCGGAAGCGGCCAATGCCCTGCGGCGAGATCGCGAAGTTGCACTCCTTGGTGCGTTCGAAATCGGCCGCCTGCTTGTCGTTCATGACGGCCCGGGCCAGCGCCACGGTGTGCGAGCCGGTCAGCGGCTGCGGGGACACCTTGGTGACCTTGCCGTCCACCTTGATCGCGGGCGGGAAGTCGGCCGTCAGGAACAGGTCCGACCCCTTGCGCGCCACCAGCAGTTTCAGCAGGTCGTTGACGAATTTCGAGGCCTGGTCGCGTTCCATCGCAGTTCTCCGTGAACGGGTCGTCGGGGGATTTATTCCGTGCCGCCGCGGGCCAGTTGCACCGACAGACGGGCACTGACCTGGCGCAGCCGCAGGGACAGGCGCTTGGCGATCCACGCCAGCAGCGCGGCGGCCAGGCGGGGTTCGTCGTCCATCATCGCCGCCAGGGCCTGGCTGGGCAGGACGGCCGCGATCAGCGGCGTCAGCGCGGTGCAGGCGCAGAAGCGGGTGCCGCCATCGAGCACCGACATCTCGCCCAGCACGTCGCCGGCGCGGGATTCGTTGATGCGCACCTTGGCGCCGGAGGGCTGCAGCCGGTCGTCGCCGACCACGCCCTGCAGCAGCACGACCAGGTAGTCGCCCTGTTCGTCCTGGCCGATGATCTGCCGGCCGCTCTCGACCTGCACGAATTCGAAGTAGCCGCCCAGCACCGCCAGATCCAGGCCTTCCAGCCCGGCGAACACCGGGTCCTGGCGCAGCCACTGCAGTAACTGGGCCAGGCCCTGGGCCGTGTCGTAGGGCCGGGCGCCCAGTTCCGCACAGCGTTCGTGCCAGGGCGCCATCAGCCGCGTGTCCTCCTCGCGCTCCATCACCTGGGTGGCGAAGAAGCTGCTGTCG
>JAYSCA010000638.1:0-2059 GCA_041915165.1 Ideonella sp. | reverse complement strand
GCCGCTGCCGGCCCTGCTCGTTGATGCAGACGACCGCATCCTGAGCATCAACCCGGCGGCCGCGCGCCAGCTCGGGCTGGCCTCGGCCGAGGCCCTGGGCACCCCGCTGGCGCGTTGGCTGCCGGGCCTGGCACAGGTCGCAGCCGAAGAGGATGGCGTGCGTCGGCTGGAGGCGGTCACGGCCCTGGGCGAGCACATTCCGGTGGCCTGCAGCATCACACCGCTGGCTGTCGATGCCACGGCGGCCCGGGTGCTGCAGTGGCGGGATCTGCGACCCGAACTGGCCCGCGCCAGCGCGCTGGCCCACAGCCAGGCCCTGGTGCAGACCGTGGAATGGAGCATGGCCATTGGCTCGCTGGGCGAGGAGCCGCGGGTCGAAACCGTGAACACCGCCTATGCGCGGATGCTGGGCTACACGCCGGACGAGCTGCTGGGGGTGCCGGTCCGGCAATGCATTGCGGTGCGCTACTGGCCGGACCTGGCGGCCGCCCGCGAGCGGACCCGGGCCAGCGGCAGCGCCCAGGTGGAACTGCGCCATGTGCACCGCGATGGCCACGAACTGCCCACCCTGGCCAGCCTGTCACTGGTGCGCGACGCCCTGGGCCGTCCCCGCCATGTGCTGGTCAGCGTGCAGGACATCAGCGCCCTCAAGGCCGCCGAGCAGCAGGGCCTGCAGCTGGCCACCCGGCTGAACGCGGTGCTGGCCGCCATGCCGGTGGGGGTGTGGATTGGCGACGCCGAAGGCCGGACCGCGCAGGTCAACCCGGCGGTGAAGGCGCTGGGGCTCGACGATGACACGGTGCGCAGCCTGGGGCGGGGCGACCATGAATCCCTGATGCGTCGGGCGGTGATCACCGGAGGCCCGGTGCTGAGCGGCATCCGCCGGATGACGGGCCCCGAAGGGCAGACGCGGGAATTGCGGGTCACGGCCCAGCCGATCCGCGACGGCGAGGGTGGCGTGGTGGGGGCCCTGGCGGTCGACGAGGACCTGACCGAGATCCACCGCCACATGCAGGCCCAGGGCCATGCGGCCGAACTGCTCGAGCGCATCTTCAATGCCTGCACGGTGGGTATGGCCCTGGCCGATTCGGAGGGGCGCATCCTGCGCTGCAACGTGGCCTGGCAACTGCTGGTCGATGCCGCCCCGGGCCAGTCGCTGCTGGACACGCTGGTCGAAGCCGACCGGCCGCCGCAGCGCGAGCTGCTGGGCCTGGTGGCCCAGGGGGAACACAGCGTGCGCCAGGGCGAGTACAGCCTGCGACGGCCCGGTGGGGCGATGGGCTGGATGGCCCTGACCTTCAGCCGCCTGCCCGGCGGGCCGGGCCAAGCCGCCCAGGTGCTGGTGCAGGCGGCCGATGCCGAGCCCCGGCGCCGGGCAGCCGAGGAGATTGCCGCCGGCCACCTGCGCCTGGCGGCAGCACAGAAGATGGCCGGCATGGGCGAGTGGCAGCTCAATGTCGACACGGACGAGGTCACCTGCTCCAGCGAGCTGCTGCGCCTGGTGGGCTATGGCCCAGAGGACCGGGTACTGCCGCGCGGCCGCTGGCCGCAGCGCCTGCACCCCGATGACCGGACGGCCTTTGCCGCCGCGATGGAGCAGGTGCTGCGCAACGGTGCCCGGCTCAGCGAGGACGTGCGGCTGCTCCGACCCGAAGGGCGGGAAATGGTGGTGCACATCCATGGTGTGATGCAGCGCCATGGCCCGCACCGGGTGTTGACCGGCACGCTGCAGGACGTGACCGAGCGCAAGCGCATCGAGGACGCGCTGCGCGATTCACAGGAGCAGTTGCGCGCGCTGGTGACCTACGAGGACCATCTGATCGAGGACGAACGCAAGCGCATCGCCCGCGAGGTCCACGACGAGCTGGGGCAGCTGCTGACCGCTTTGCGCATGGACCTTTCGATGCTGCGCCAGGGCCTGCCGGCGGACAGCGACCAGCTGCAGCGGGCCGAGCGCATGCGCGAGACCATGGCCACCATGGCCGACGTGGTGCGCCATGTGGCCTCGCACCTGCGGCCCGGCGCGCTGGACATGGGCCTGGTGGCCGCCATCGAGTGG
>JAYSCA010000637.1:0-2066 GCA_041915165.1 Ideonella sp. | reverse complement strand
TCAAGGACCCGGCCCACCCCATCGTCACCCCGGTGCGCCGCGCCCTGTTCGGCAGCTGGGAAGGCAACTGGATGGGCTACAGCAGCGCCGCCGACCTCACCCTGCCCGGGTCCAAGAAGGGCAAGCTGCCGTTCTTCATGTACCCGCAGGCCGAGACGGCCGACGGCGCCCGCGACCCCTACGCGCCGGACACCTTCGTCTACCAGATCACGGCCAAGGAAGTGACCGCCTGAGCGCGGTGATGCCCGATGCTGGCCCGCACCGCTGACCCCACCCCCGGCACCCGCGGCCTGAGCGCGCTGCTGGCGGCCGGGTTGGCGGCGCTGCTGGCGTCGAGCTGCTGCGTGATGCCGCTGGCTCTGGCCCTGCTGGGCGTCTCCGGCGCCTGGATCGGCCAGCTGCGGGTGCTGGAGCCCTGGTCGCCCTGGCTGCTGGCCGGGGCGCTGGCCGCCCTGGGCCTGGCCGCCTGGCAGATCTACCGCCCGGCCCGCGTCGGCGCCGCCCAGTGCAGCATCGACAACGACGCCTGCCGCACCACCAACCGCTGGATGCGGCGCTGGTTCTGGCTGGTGGCGCTGCTGACGCTGGTGCCCCTGCTGGTGCCCCTGCTGGCGCCCTGGTTCTACTGAGACCTCCTGCGATGAAGACCCCCTCATCCCTGTGGACCGGCCTGTGCGCCGCCCTGCTGCTGGGCAGCGCGCTGCCCGCCACCGCCGCGCAGCGCCAGGTCACGCTCAACGTGCCCACCATGGACTGCGCCACCTGCCCCGTCACCATCAAGGTGGCGCTGATGAAGGTGCCCGGCGTCAGCAAGGCCGTGGTGAGCTACAACCGGCGCACCGCCCAGGTCACCTACGACGACGCCCAGGCCGATGTGCCCGCGCTGATGCGCGCCACCGAGGGTGTGGGCTACCCGTCCTTCAAGGCCGACGCGCCCTGAGCGCGGCCCTCAACGCCGCAAATGCCCGGTGGGCAAGGCGGTGGTGTACTTCACCTGGCTGAGCGCGAAGCTGGAGCGGATGCTGGCCACGCCCGGAATCTGCGTCAGGCAGTCCACCAGCAGCGTCTGGTACTGGATCAGGTCCTCGACCACCACGCGCAGCATGAAGTCGGCCTCGCCGCTCATCAGATAGCACTCCATCACCTCCGGCCGCTGGCTGATGGCCTGGGTGAAGACCTCCAGCGAGGCCTTGTCCTGCTGCTTGAGCGTGACGTGCACGAACACGTTGACCGCCAACCCCAGCTTGAGCGGGTCCACCAGCGACACCGCCCCGCGCAGCACCCCGCTTTGTTTCAGCTCGGCCACCCGCCGCCAGCAGGGCGAGGCCGACAACCCCACCCGCTCGGCCAGTTCCGCATTGCTCAGCGTGGCGTCCTGCTGCAGCGCATCCAGGATGCGCAGGCTGGCCTCGTCCAGCGCCACCGGCTTGAAGGTCAAAGTTTTCTCCTTTGGAAGCCCAGAAGGATAGCTTCTCCGATTCCGGCCCGAACTCAGGCCAACAAGAAGACACTTTCCAGCCCGTCGTGACTAGCATTTCCTGGCCGTTTTACCCCGCCAGCCCGCGTCACGACATGGACCTCACGCACAAGAACCCCCTGGCCCTTGCGGCCTCCCGCCGCCCCGCCACCGCCGGGCTGGACACCCTGGCCTGGCTGGGCCTGATGGTGCTGCTGTGGGGCCTGAGCTGGCCGGCCACCCAACTGGCCCTGAACGTGGTGCCGCCGCTGTGGCTGGCCACCCTGCGCTTTGGCAGCGCCGGCCTGTGCCTGTTCGCCTTCACCGCGGCCAAAGGCCTGCTGCGCTGGCCCACCCGGGCGGACTGGCCCATCGTCGCCAGCATGGGCCTGCTGCAGATGATGACCTTCACCGGCCTGGGCATGATCGCGATGACCCATGTGGACACCAGCCGCGCCGTGCTGCTGGCCTACACCACGCCGTTGTGGGGCGTGCTGGCCAGCGCCCTGCTGCTGGGCCAGGCGCCCACCCGCCTGCAGCTGCTGGCCCTGCTGGTGGGCCTGACCGGCATCGGGCTGATCTGCTCCCCCTGGGAGATGGACTGGCAGGC
>JAYSCA010000636.1:0-2076 GCA_041915165.1 Ideonella sp. | reverse complement strand
GATCAAGGTGGTGTCGCCAATGTAGGGCGCCGTGGCGCCAAAGGCCTGGCCCGGCTCGCTGTAGCGTAGCACGATGGGCTGGATCGGCCGCTCCACCGCGATCGCCGCCTGCAGCAGGTTGGCATGGAAGGGCAGCAGCTGCGGCCCGGCGCCGGTCGTGCCCTCCGGGAACACCGCCACCGAATCGCCCTGGCGCAGCGCCTCGGCCATCTGGTGCACCACCCGCAGCGCGTCGCGCTTGCGCTCGCGCTCGATGAACAGCGTGCCCACATGGCGGATCAGCCAGCCCAGCAGCGGCCAGCGCTGCACATCCGCCTTCGAGACGAAACGGGCCTGCGGACAGGCCGCGTGGATGCTGGCGATGTCCAGCCAGGAGACGTGGTTGGCTATGAACAGCGTGGCGCCGGCGCGCGGCCCGCCCTGCAGGTCCAGCCGCGCACCGATCAGGCGGATCAGCTTGGCGCTCCACCACTGCACATGGGGCTGCCGGCCCTTGGCATCCAGATGGCGGAAGCGCAGCGCCACCATCGCCATGCCGTGCAGCAGGTGCAGCGCCAGCCGCGCCAGCCGCCACAGCGCCAGCGGCAGGCGCGTCAAGACGCGCAGCACGGGTTCAGCTGGCCTGGTAGGCCACGGTGCCGGCCACCAGCGTGGCGCGCACCCGGCCCGGCAGCGCCATGCCGCTGTGGCTGAACTCGAAGGGCGTGGACTTACCCCGGCTCTTCAGCACGCCCGGGCTGACCTGCCAGACGGCGCTGGGGTCGAAGACGCAAAGGTCGGCCACGCCGCCCTCGACGATCTGACCGGCGCTGCCGGCCAGCGAGCCCAGCGAGTCGCCCAGCACCTGCACCGGCTTGCTGGTGATGCGCGCCAGGGTGTCGGCCAACGACAGACCGCTGTCCTGGCCCCACTTGAGCGCCAGGCTCAGCAGCAGTTCCAGGCCGGTGCCACCGGGTTCAGCCTCGGCGAAAGGCACGGTCTTGGCGTCCGAGTCCACCGGGGTGTGGTCGGACACCAGCGCGTCGATGGTGCCGTCGGCCAGGCCAGCGCGCAGCGCGTCGCGGTCGGCCTGCTGACGCAGCACCGGGTTCAGGCGCATGGCCGAGTTGAAGTAGCCGATGTCCACATCGGTCAAGTGCAGCGAGTTGATGCTCACGTCGGCGGTGACCGGCAGGCCCTCGGCCTTGGCCTGGCGCAGCAAGGCCACACCGGCCGCGCTGGACAGGCGGCACAGGTGCACCCGGGCGCCGGTGGCGCGCATCAGCTCGAACAGGGTGTGCAGCGCGATGGTCTCGGCCGCCACCGGCACGCCCGACAAACCCAGGCGCGTGGCCACCGCGCCGCTGGCCGCCACGCCGGAGCCCAGGCTGGCATCCAGCGGGCGCAACCACACCGGATAGCCGTGCGTGGAGGCGTATTGCATCGCGCGCAGCAGCACCATGGTGTCGCGCACCGGCGTTTCCGCTTGCGAGAAGCCCACGCAGCCGGACTCGGTCAGCTCGACCATCTCGGTCAGCGTCTCGCCGGCCAGGCCGCGGGTCAGCGCGCCCAGCGGGAACAGCCGGCACAGGCTCAGCTTGCGGGCGCGGAATTTCAGCATGTCCACCAGGCCGGGCTCGTCCAGCGCCGGGTCGGTGTCGGGCGGGCAGACCAGGCTGGTCACGCCCCCGGCCGCGGCCGCGTTGAGCTCGCTCTCCAGCATGCCTTCGTGCTCGTGGCCGGGCTCGCGCAGGCGGGCCGAGAGATCCACCAGCCCCGGCGAGACGACACAGCCTTCGGCCTCGATGATGCGGTCGGGCGTGAAGTCGGCGGCGATGCCACCGATGCTGCGGATGCGGCCCGAGGCCACGGCGATGTCGGCGCGCTCATCGCGGCCGGTGGCCGGGTTCACCACGCGGCCGTTGCGAATCAGGACTTTCATGCTTCGTTCCCCGCGATGATGGACATCGCCGCCATGCGCACGGCGATGCCGAAGGTGACCTGGGGCAGGATCACGCTGTGGGTGCCATCGGCCACCGGCGAGTCGATCTCGACGCCGCGGTTGATCGGGCCCGGGTGCATCACGATGGCGTCGGG
>JAYSCA010000635.1:0-2078 GCA_041915165.1 Ideonella sp. | reverse complement strand
GAATGTCTTCGCGGCCTCGTTGCAGCGCCCAGGCGCCGGCCAGGTGGACCAGCACCACGCCCAGCACCAGGCCGCGCTGGCCCCAGGGCCCCAGCTCGTCTCGGGGCTCCTCGCGGTGGGCCAGCGCGGGCGTGGACGGCCGGTCGGGCGAGGCCGGCCGGGGCGGGCTGGGCTGGCGAGGGGCGGGATGGGAGAGGGTGGCAGTGGACATGGGGGGAGCAACTTCAGTACACGTCGCGGCGCAGCCGGCCTTGTTCGCGCAAGGTCTGCAGCAGGGGTTCGCCCAGCGTCTGGGTCAGCACGGCGTCGATCCCGGCGGCCATGCCCTGGCGGCTGCCGCAGACCAGGATCACCGCGCCGGCGTCGACCCAGGCGCGCAGCCGGTCGGCCTCGGCGGCCAGCCGGTCCTGCACATGGCGCTGTGGGCCGCCGTCGCGGGAATAGACGCGGTCGGTGCGGCTGAGCACGCCGCTGGCCAGCCAGTGGGTGATCTCGGCGTCGCACAAGGCATCGTGGGCGGCCTGGCGCTCGCCGAAGATCAGCCAGGCATGCAGGCCCTGGTGCACCAGCGCCTGACGCGGCGAGCCGGCCTGGGCCAGCCGCCGCTCGGTGGCCTGCAGGTGGGCCCGCAGGCCGGCCAGCCCGGTGCCGTTGCCGATCAGCAGCAGCGGCCGGTCGGCGAGCGCGGCGGGCAGGCGAAAGCCGGGGTTGGGCTGCAACCGCAGTGACAACGCGCCGCCGATCGGGCAGTCCTCGCTGAGCCAGCCGGAGGCGGCGCCGAGGCCGCCGTCTGGGCGGCGCAGGCAGCGCACCAGCAGCTGCAGCCCGCCGCCCAGGCCGGGGCCGGGCAGGCTGGCGATCGAGTAGCTGCGCGGCATCCGGTCCGCCCCCGGCAGGCGCAGCTGCACCAGGTCACCGGCTTCCCATTGAGGCGGCTGTGTCGCGTCCACCGGCGGGGCGATGTCCACCAGCCAGACCGGCTCGCCCAGGCTGCCGGGGTTCAGGTGGCGCCGGCCCAGCAGGATCCAGGGTTCGAAGCCGGTGGCGGGCGCGTTGGGGGCGGTGGCGGCCGGGCGGGGGGGCGTCGGCTGGCCGGTGGCGGCGCTGGCCAGCGCGTCCAGCGTGTCCAGCCAATGGCGCAGGGCCTGCGGGTCGCCACGGTCCATCAGCACCGGCGCGAACAGCGGCAGGGCGCCGCTGTCACGCAGCCAGTGGTGCACCTGCTGGCCGAACTGGCAGAACTGCCGGTAGCTGCGGTCGCCCAGGGCCAGCACGGCGCAGGGCAGGCCGGCCAGGTCCGCCGGGCGGGTCATCCAGGTGGCGGCAAAAGCCTCGGCATGGTCCGGGGGCTGGCCATCGCCCGCGGTGGCGGCCACGAACAGCACCGGCCGGTGCTGGCGCAGGCGATCGGGGCTCAGCCGGTCCAGGGCTTCGACCTGGGTGGGCAGCCCGCCGGCCGTCAGCGTGCGGGCGGTCTCCCAGGCCAGGGCTTCGGCCGAGCCGGTCTGGCTGGCCCAGGTGACCAGGGCGACCGGGCCGTCGGGGGGCCCCAGCGGGAGGCGGGGCGAGGCGGCCGCCCGGCGCTGGCGCTGCCAGACGAGGGCGCACAGCAGGCCCCAGGCCAGCAGCAGCGCGGCGGCGGCGCTCCACCGGGCCGGTGACAGCATGCTCAGGTCGGTCAGCAGGGTGTTCATGGCTCAGACCAGCCAGGCCAGCAGGGCCGGGCTCAGGGACTCGCGCCAGCTCGGCGCGCGGGCGCCGGGACGCTCGATCCACAGCGCGGCCAGACCTTCGGCTTCGGCCAGGGCCAGACCGTCTTGCGGGCCCAGCACCATCAGCGCGGTGGCCCAGGCGTCGGCCCACATCGCGCTGGGGTGCAGCACGGTGACCGAGGCCACGTCATGGGTCACCGGCGCGCCGGTGCGCGGGTCCAGCGTGTGGCAGAGGCGGCGGCCGTCGTCGGCCGTTCGCCAGCGGCGGTAGTCGCCCGAGGTGGCCACCGACAGCCCGTGCAGCGCCACCCGGGTGGGTGGCAGCGGACAGGCCGGGTCCGGCGACTCCAGGTCCACCCACCAGGG
>JAYSCA010000634.1:0-2096 GCA_041915165.1 Ideonella sp. | reverse complement strand
CGACCTGCTTTTCGAGGTGCACGACGCGCCCGCGGCCCGGCGGCTGGCCGACGCCCTGCTGCAGGCCATCGAGCTGCGCGACGCGCTGATGGTCAGCGAGCTGGACCTGGGCGCGCTGGGGCACGACCCCGCGGCCCAGCGCACCCGTTCGGCGCTCGGACAGTGGCTGGGGCAACTGGGCAACGCCCTGGACGGCCAGGCCCGGGCGCTGGAACAGCGGGCGGAGCCGCCCTTGCTGGATCTGGACGGCCTGCACACCGCCCTGCGGCAAGGCCTGCAGACGCCCATGGCCGCCGCGCCCACCCGGCTGGGGCAGATCCTGCTCGGCCGTGGCGAGCACCTGCTCCAGGACCTGGAACGGTTGCGGGCGGCCTTGCGGCAGGGCTCCGGCGAGCCGCTGCCCTCGCCGGCGGAACTGCGCTATTTCGTCACGCCGGAGGGCTGGCCGCTGGCCTCGCTGACCGCGCAGCTGCACTGGCGCTCACCGGTGCTGCGCCATGCCTTGCGCAGCGCGCTGGCGCTGAGCGCCGCCTACAGCCTGGCGCTGGCCCTGCCCTGGGCCTCGCACCCGAACTGGCTGGTGCTCAGTGTCGCGGTCGTGCTGCGCGGCAACCTGGAACAGACCCTCTCACGGCGCGACGCCCGCATCCTGGGCACGGTGCTGGGCTGCCTGCTGGTGCTGGCCCTGGCCGTCACCCACATCACCGTGCTGAGCGGCCTGATCTTTCTGCTGGCGGCCGGGGCGGCCCATGCCTTCGTCAACCGGCGTTACCTGGTCACGGCCACGGCGGCCACCGTGATGGCCTTGCTGCAGGCCCATCTGATGGCCCCCGATGCCGGCTTCGGTGTCCCCGAGCGCCTGGGCGACACGGTGCTGGGCGCCGCGCTGGCCTGGGGCGTCAGCTACCTGTGGCCCTGGTGGGAGTACCGCAGCGTGCCCCTGCTGACCGGCCGGACCCGCCGCGCCCTGGCCACGCTCAGCGCGCAGGTGCTGCGCTGGCCCGAGCCGACGCAATCGGACCTGTCGCTGCGGCTGGCCCGGCGCCAGGCCTATGACGCGATCGGCGCGCTGGCCCTGGCCGCCCGCCGCACGGCTGCCGAGCCCGAAGCGGTGCAGCTGCCCCTGCGCACGCTGGCGGGCCTGCTGGCCCAGTGCCATGTGCTGCTGGCCCAGCTCGCCGGCATCCGGCGGTTGATGAGCTACCGACAGGCCGAACTGGACCGCGCGCAAATCGAACCGGCGCTGCACACCCACGCGGCCGAGATCACCCGGGCGCTGGGCACCCGCCTGGACGAGGAACTGCCCGCCAGCTGGCCGGCGCCCTCCATCCCTCCGGACCCCGGCGACTTCACCGCCTGGCTGCTGCGCCGGCTGAGCCTGGCCAGCCTGGCCGCCTGCCGGGTGGCCCATGCGGACCATGAACTGACCCGCGCCGCCCACAGCTTGCGGCATGGCCCTTGAAACGGAGCGCACCGCCCTCAATTGGGAGCGCATGGACACCTCGCATGTGCTTGTTCTTCCCCAACGACTGAAGGCGGTGGCTGAGAGTGCTGCGTTGCTGCAGCGGCTGGAAGCGCAACCGCTGCAGGTCAGCCCGGCCCAGTACCGGCTGGTGGTGCAACAGCTGCAGCGTCAACTGGCCGATGTGGCCATGGACGACGCGCTCGACAAGCTGCTGCAAGCCTTCCCGGCGGCCTCGCAGGTCTATGAAAACCTGCACTACGAGCAGGCCGGCCTGTGCCGCGCCCCGCTGGAGCGCTCGCTGAACGCCGAGATGGCGGCCAGCGCCCTGCTCCAGGCCATCCGACTGGGCGCCGCGGGCCAACCCCCGGTGGCTTGAACGCCACGGGCGTGGCAGCATGAGGCCATGCCAAGTTCATTGCCACGGCTGCGCACCGCGCCCCTGACCCCGGCCTCTTGGCCGGATCTGGAAGACCTGTTCCAGGCGCGCGGCTGCGCTCAGGCGCGCACCTGCTGGTGCATGTACTACCGGCGCAGTGGCGAGCCTGTCGTTCCGCCCGGGCAGCGCAAGGCCGACGTGAACCACGACGCCTTCCAGGCGCTTGTGCAGGCGGGGGTCTTCACCGGCCTGCTG
>JAYSCA010000633.1:0-2098 GCA_041915165.1 Ideonella sp. | reverse complement strand
CGAGAGATCCTGCTGCGCCACCCCACGCCGGGCGTTCACCTGCATCATCACCCACACCAGCGCGCTGCACAGCGGCACCAGCAAGGCCAGGACCGTGCCCAGCAGGTGGCGCAGATCGCCGCCCGCCACATGGGCCATGTGCATCCAGGCAATGCCACCGCTGGCCATGGCGATGGCCACCCAGGTGCGCAGCGGCAGCCGCTGCTTCAGCGCGAAGCGGGCCACCAGGGCCGTGAGCAGCGGCGACAAGGCCTCGGTGATCAGCACGTTGGCCACGCTGGTCAGCGTCAGCGCCACCATGAAGGCGGTGTACATGACGCCCCAGCCCAGGCCTGACCACCACAGCGTGGCGCCGCCGTGGCGCAGCTGCGCGAGCAGCGTGCGCGGCCCCATCTGCCAGCTCAGCAGCGCGGCCATCGCCACCGCGTTCGAGGCGCTGCGCCAGAAGGTCACCTCGAACGAGGCGGCCGAATCCAGGTGCCGGGTCACGACCCCGGCAATGCTCCACAGCAGCGTGGCCAGCACCATGGTGGCCACCGCGCGGCGGTGGCTCATCATGGGCGCGGCGCTCATGCGCCTTCGCGGGCGGCCTTGCGGCGTTCGTGCTCGGTCAGGAAGCGCTTGCGCAGGCGGATCGACTTGGGCGTGATCTCGACCAGCTCATCGTCCTCGATGAACTCGACGCCGTATTCCAGCGTCAGCTCGATCGGGGGGGTGATCTTGATCGCGTCTTCCTTGCCGCTGACACGGAAGTTGGTCAGCTGCTTGGTGCGGGTGGCGTTGACCACCAGGTCGTTCTCGCGGCTGTGGATGCCGACGATCATGCCTTCGTAGACCGGGTCGTTCGGCTTCACGAACATGCGGCCGCGGTCGTCCAGCTTGCCCAGGGCGTAGGTGAAGATTTCACCGGCGTCCATCGAGATCAGGACACCGTTCTTGCGGCCGGCGATGTCACCCTTGTGGGGCTCATAGCCGTCGAAGATGTTGCTGATCAGGCCCGAGCCGCGGGTCAGGTTCAGGAACTCGTTGGAGAAACCGATCAGACCGCGCGCCGGAATGCGGTATTCCAGGCGCACACGGCCACGGCCGTCCGGCTCCATGTTGACCAGCTCGCCCTTGCGCTCCCCCAGGGCCTGCATCACGCCGCCCTGGTGCTGCTCTTCCACGTCGGCGGTGACCAGCTCGATCGGCTCGCACTTGACACCGTCGATGTCGCGGAACACCACACGTGGCTTGCCCACGGCCAGTTCATAGCCTTCGCGGCGCATGTTTTCCAGCAGGATGGTCAGGTGCAGTTCACCGCGGCCCATCACCTCGAAGACACCGTCTTCGCTGGTTTCGGACACACGCAGCGCCACGTTGCTCTGCAGTTCCTTCTGCAGCCGATCCCAGATCTGGCGGCTGGTGACGAACTTACCTTCTCGGCCGGCCAGCGGCGAGGTGTTGACGCAGAAGTTCATCGTCAGCGTCGGCTCGTCCACCTTCAGCATCGGCAGCGGTGCCGGGTCGCTGGGGCTGGTCAGCGTCACGCCGATGCCGATGTCCTCGATGCCGTTGATCAGCACGATGTCGCCCGGGCCGGCTTCGGTGACCTGCACGCGGTCCAGACCCTGGAAGGTCAGCACCTGGTTGACGCGGCCCTTGAAGCTCTTGCCGTCCGGGCCTTCCATCACCAGCACGTCCATCGACGGCTTCAGCGTGCCCTGGCTGATGCGGCCCACACCGATGCGGCCCACGAAGGTCGAGTAGTCCAGCGCGGAGATCTGCAGCTGCAGCGGCGCTTCCGGATCACCCTGGTGCGAGGGCACATGCTTCAGGATGGTGTTGAACAGGGCCGACATGTCGGGGCCCCACTGCTCACCGGGCGCGCCCTCTTCCAGCGAAGTCCAGCCGTTGATGCCCGAGGCGTAGACCACCGGGAAGTCCAGCTGCTCGTCGGTCGCGCCCAGCTTGTCGAACAGGTCGAAGGCGGCGTTGATCACGGCGTCGGGCTTGGCACCCGGCTTGTCCACCTTGTTGACCACGACGATGGGCTTCAGACCCAGGGCCAGCGCCTTCTTGGTCACGAAGCGGGTCTGCGGCATCGGGCCTTCCTGGG
>JAYSCA010000632.1:0-2101 GCA_041915165.1 Ideonella sp. | reverse complement strand
GCCCCAGGTCGGGGCCGACGTTGCCCACCTGGCTCAGCGCGCAGCCGGCCAGACCGGCAATCCCGGCGCCCAGGCTGAAGGCATAGGTGTCGATGCGGGCGGTGTTGACGCCCATGCAGGCCGCCATACGGCGGTTCTGGGTCACGCCGCGCACGAACAGGCCCAGCCGGGTCTTGGCGATCAGCAGCGAGACGCCGCCCAGCACCAGGAAGGCGAAGGCGATGATCGCGATGCGGTTGTAGGGCAGCGTCAGGTTGCTCATCACGTCGATGCCGCCCGACAGCCAGGCTGGGTTCTCGACCGGCACGTTCTGCGCGCCAAAAAGGGTTCGCACGCCCTGCATCAGCACCAGCGAGATGCCCCAGGTGGCCAGCAGGGTTTCCAGCGGCCGGCCATAGAGCCAGCGGATGACCAGCCGCTCCAGCACCGCGCCCACCAGCGCCGAGGCCAGGAAGGCCATCGGCACGGCCAGCCAGAGGTAGTAGTCCAGCGCGCCGGGCGCATAGGACTTGAACAGGTTCTGCACCACATAGGTGGCATAGGCGCCGATCATCATCAGCTCGCCGTGGGCCATGTTGATCACGCCCATCAGACCGTAGGTGATGGCCAGGCCCAGGGCCACCAGCAGCAGGATGCTGCCCAGGCTGAGGCCGGTGAACAGCACGCCCAGGCGGTCGCCCCAGGCCAGGCGCGCGGACACCTTGTCCAGCGAAGCCAGCAACGCGCCCCGCACCGCGGGGTCGGTCTCACCGCTGGCGGCCAGGCGTTCCTGCAGCAGGCTCTTGACCTGCATCCGGCTGCTCTCGCCCAGCAGGTGCGCAGCTTCCAGGCGCTGCGCCGGGTCGGGGGCGGTGACCAGGATGGAGGCCCGCATGCGGCCCAGCGTCTCCTTGAGTTCGCCGTCCTTTTCGGCGGCCAGGGCCTTCTCGATCAGCGGCAGCTGGGCCATCTCCAGCGACTGCTTGCCCAGCGCGGCCACCGCATCGCGGCGGGTGGACAGCTCGGGCGACAGCAGCTGCAAACCGGCTTGCGCCGCCTCCAGGGCCCCGCGCATGCGGTTGTTGTTGATCACGTCCTCCGCATCGTCGGGCAGCGTGGCGGCGGCACCGGTGGCGGCGTCAACCACCGACTCGCCCTGCACGATCAGCACCTGCCGGGGCGTGAGCTTGACGGCATCGTCCAGCAGCGCGTTGACCAGCGGGGGCAGGCCCGCATCGGCACGCGCCACCGCGGCGTCCAGGGCCGTGATGCGGTCATCGGTCTCGCCACTGGCAATGGCCCGGGCCTGTTCGGGGGTGAGGGCATGGGCGGTGGCGGCCAGGGCGGTCAGGCCCGCCAGCAGCAGCGTTCTGCACAAGCGCATGGAAGACTCTTTTCGAAGGCTGGAGACAAGAAAACGGGCCGGTCCGTCACCGGCCGGCCCGTGTCAGCGGGGGCCCGTTCCCTCGGGGTGGAACAGGCCGGCCGGCTGCTTACTTCTTCTCGGGCTCGTCCTTCTTGCCCTTGTTCTCGGGGATGTAGGGGCTCCACGGCTGGGCCTTGATCGGGCCCGGGGTCTTCCACACCACGTTGAACTGGCCGTCGGCCTTCACTTCGCCAATGAACACCGGCTTGTGCAGATGGTGGTTCTTCTTGTCCATCTCGACGGTGAAGCCGTCCGGGGCCTTGAAGGTCTGGCCGGCCATCGCCGCGATCACCTTGTCGGTGTCGGTGGACTTGGCCTTCTCCACCGCCTGGGCCCACATGTGGATGCCGATGTAGGTGGCTTCCATCGGGTCATTGGTCAGCGGCTTGTCCATCTGGCCCGGGATCTTCTTGGCCTTGGCGTAGGCCGTCCATTCCTTGATGAACGCGGCGTTGGTCGGGTTCTTGATGGACATGAAGTAGTTCCAGGCGGCCAGGTGGCCCACCAGCGGCTTGGTGTCCACGCCGCGCAGCTCTTCTTCACCCACCGAGAAGGCCACCACCGGCACGTCGGTCGCCTTCAGGCCCTGGTTGCCCAGTTCCTTGTAGAAGGGCACGTTGGAGTCGCCGTTGATGGTCGAGACCACGGCCGTCTTCTTGCCTTCGGCCGCGAACTTCTTGATCTTGGCGATGATGG
>JAYSCA010000631.1:0-2110 GCA_041915165.1 Ideonella sp. | reverse complement strand
GCCGGCGGCCAGGGCCAGGCCCGGGCTCGACAGCGCAAGGGATCCGGCCAGCGCACCGGCCGAGGCCAGCAGGGAGCGACGAGACGTCATGGGATCGAACTCCAAAAAAGAAGAAGGGAAATGCACCAAGTGCGGGAGCCCCGGGGAGGGGAACGGTGTGGGTGCAAATCACGTGCCACACATCCTGTGTACAAAAAGCCCCGCGCGGGCGCCAGAATGGCCCCGTGGACGCCGCTCGCGTCCGTTCATTCCGGAGCCCGCTGATGACCGCCGCCCTGCCAAACATCCCCTTTGACCGCATTGGCCGCGACCGGCTGCCTGCGCTGCTGCGCACCATGCCCAAGGCCGAACTCCACATCCACATCGAAGGCTCGCTGGAGCCCGAGCTGATCTTCAAGCTGGCGCAGCGCAATGGCGTGGCGCTGGCCTATTCCAGCGTTGAGGCCTTGCGCGCGGCCTATGCCTTCACGGACCTGCAGAGCTTCCTGGACATCTATTACGCCGGGGCCAGCGTGCTGCTGAAGGAGGAAGACTTCTTCGACATGGCCTGGGCCTACCTGGAGAAGGCGGCGGCCGAGAACGTGGTCCACACCGAGATCTTCTTCGACCCGCAGACCCACACCGCCCGCGGCGTGCCGATGCAGACGGTGATCCTGGGCCTGCACCATGCCTGCCAGCGGGCGCACCAGGAGCTGGGCATCAGCGCCAAGCTGATCCTGTGCTTCCTGCGCCACCTGAGCGAGGAGGACGCGCTGGCCACGCTGGAGGCCGCGCTGCCCTGGCGCGAGTACTTCATCGGCGTGGGCCTGGACAGCTCCGAACGCGGCCACCCGCCGGAGAAGTTCGCCCGCGTCTTTGCCAAGGCGGCCGAGCTGGGCCTGCACCGCGTGGCCCACGCGGGCGAGGAAGGGCCGCCCGCCTATGTGACCGGCGCACTGGACGTGCTGAAGGTCGAGCGCATCGACCACGGCGTGCGCAGCGTGGAGGACCCGGCCCTGATGGACCGGCTGGCCGCCGAGCGGGTGCCGCTGACGGTCTGCCCGCTGTCCAACCTGAAGCTCTGTGGCGTCCAGGACCTGGCCGAGCACCAGCTGCCGCAGCTGCTGGCGCACGGCCTGGTGGCGATGCTGAACTCGGACGACCCGGCCTATTTCGGCGGCTACCTGAACGCCAACTACCTGGCCTGTTTCGAGGCCATGCCGGCGCTGGGCGCGCGGGAGGCCTATGTGCTGGCCCGCAACAGCTTCGAGGCCAGTTTCGTGGCCCCGGCGCAGCGGGCGCAGTGGCTGGCCCAGCTGGACACCGCCTTCCGCGCCGCCGCGGCCTGAGGCTCAGAACATCGCCTTGAACTGCGCGCCGAAGGTGCGCGGTTCGTTGATGAAGCCGGTCAGGTTGTTGAAGTCGATGGCGCCGTTGACCACCACCTTGTTGGTGATGTTGCGGCCGAAGGCGGCGACCTCGTACTTGCCGTTGCCCCAGATATAGCCCAGGCGCAGACCGCCCTGCGTCAGCGACTTGCCCGTGAACTCGGTGGACTCGTACAGGAAGAAGTTGATCTTGCTGCGGTAGGTCCAGTCCGTGTAGACATAGAACTCGCTGCCATCGGCCATCGGCAGGCTGTAGCGCAGGTTGGCGTTGGCCACGTACTTGGGCGCCTGCGGCAGCGGGTTGCCGTCGATGTGGTAAGTGCCGCTGACGGTGCCCGCCGGGTCGGTCACGGTGCACAGCGCGCAGCCGGCCACCACCAGGTTCTTGTCCGTGATCTTGGTGGTGTTCACGCTGCCGTTCAGGTTCAGCAGCAGGTTCTCGGTCAGGTAGGCGTCCAGCGTCATTTCCACGCCTTCGCCCATGGCCTTCTTGGCGCTGAGCAACAGCGTGGAGTTGCTGGCGCCGCCCACGGCGGTCAGCTGCTGGTTCTTGACGTCGTAGTGGAAGACGTTGGCCGTCACGCGGGCACGGCGGTCGAACAGCTCGGACTTCACACCCGCCTCGTAGGAGGTGGTGGTTTCCGGGCCGGCGTTGGACATCGGGTTGAACGCCGAGGCCGGCAGGATGCTGGCGCCGCGGTAGCCGGTGGCGATGCGGGCGTAGAGGTTGGTGTCCTTGGTGA
>JAYSCA010000630.1:0-2114 GCA_041915165.1 Ideonella sp. | reverse complement strand
CAATGACGGCAGCGGCATGGAAACCGTGATCCGCAAGGACCGCCTGAACTTCCGTCCGGTCGTCTACACCCTGTCGGTCGGTTACGCCTTCTGATCCGACGCTCACCAGCCCCGGGTGACGGGCCCACCTCGCCACCCGGGTGCATGGTCACACGGCGTGCCATGCGGCATCATGTCGGGACGACACGAGCAGCCTCATGAGCACGCCCCTTCAAGTCCTTATCCTCAGCCCGGCTTCGCCGGATCTCGCGACCTCGGCCTTCGGCCCGTATGTGCTGCACACCTGCCGCACCTTGGACGAAGCGGCTCAGGCACTGGCGGCACAGAGCTATGACGCGGTGCTGCTGGATCTGCCGTCACCGAATGGCCCTGCGACCTTGCTTGGCTGGCCTGGCCTGTCGCGCGCAGCCCTGGATTGCGCCGTGCTGGCGGTGTTGGTGGACCCGACCCCGACGCAGTGCGTGAAGCTCTTGCAACGCGGGGTGCGCGACATTCTCTCGCCTGCCGATCTGCAGTCCGAAGTGCTGGGGCGCTGTTTGCGACTCGCCATCGAACGCAAGAAGCTCGACGACACGGCCCGGCGGGCTTACAGCATCGACCTGTCCACCGGCCTGCCGAACCGGCAGCAGCTGCAGGAACACATGACCCATTTGCTGGCGCTGCGCGAGCGGGAACCCGCGGCGATGGCGCTGATCGTGCTGCAGTTGGAGGGGGTGCAGGCGGTGGAGACCTCGTTGGGCAGCGAGGCGGCCAACGTGCTGCGGCGCAAGCTGGCGGTGCGCCTGCGGGCCTCGCTGCGGGCCAGCGACGTGGTGGCCTCGCTGGGCGACGACCTGTTCGCCGTGCTGCTGGCCTGGATCGATGCGCAGGAGGACGCCGAGCGTGTCGCTCGCAAGCTGTTGCAGGCCGTCAGCCAGCCTTATCTGGTGGCGGGGCAGGCCTTGCCCCTGTCGGCCCGCCTGGGGGTGGCCCAGTACCCGGCCCACGGTCGGGAGGCGCGGGCCTTGCTCAGCCGGGCGCTGGGGCAGGCCGCAGGAGACGGCATTGCCCGTCAGCTGAGGGGCGCGGCGGCCAACGACGATCTGCCGCCGGCCGCCGACTGATCACTTCTGGATGTCGCCCAGGCAGAGGTACTTGACCTCGATGTAGTCGTCCATGCCCTGGTGCGCGCCTTCGCGGCCCAGGCCAGACTGCTTCACCCCGCCGAAAGGCACCTCGGCGGTGGAGATCAGCCCGGTGTTGATGCCCACCATGCCGTACTCCAGCGCCTCGCCGACACGGAAGATGCGGCCGATGTCGCGGCTGTAGAAGTAGCTTGCCAGACCGAATTCGGTGGCGTTGGCCAGCTCAACGACCTCGGCTTCCGTCTGGAAGCGGAAGACCGGGGCCACCGGGCCGAAGGTCTCTTCCTTCACGCAGAGCATGTCGCTGTTCACATTGGCCAGCACGGTGGGGGTGTAGAAGCGATCGCCCAGGCGTTCGCCGCCCGCCACCAGCGTGGCGCCCTTGTCCAGCGCGTCGGCCACATGGCGCTCCACCTTGCCCACTGCCGCATCGTCGATCAGCGGGCCCTGCGTCACGCCAGATTCGAAGCCATTGCCGATCTTCATCGCGCGGGCCTTCTCGGCCAGCTTCTCGACGAACTGGTCGTACACGCCGTCCTGCACATAGAAGCGGTTGGCGCAGACGCAGGTCTGGCCGGCATTGCGGTACTTGCTGACCATCGCGCCCTCCACGGCGCTATCCAGGTCGGCATCGTCGAACACGATGAAGGGCGCGTTGCCACCCAGTTCCAGCGAGACCTTCTTGACCGTCGGCGCGCACTGGGCGGCCAGGATGCGCCCCACCTCGGTGGAGCCGGTGAATGACAGATGGCGCACCACATCGCTGCTGCACAGCACCTTGCCCACTTCGATCGAGTTGGCGCCATCGGCCGTGACGATGTTGAGCACGCCTGCGGGCATGCCGGCCCGCTGGGCCAGCTCGGCCACCGCCAGGGCGGACAGCGGGGTCTGCTCGGCCGGCTTGATCACCACCGGGCAGCCGGCGGCCAGGGCCGGGGCCACCTTGCGGGTGATCATCGCGATCGGGAAGTTCCAGGGCGTGATGGCCGC
>JAYSCA010000629.1:0-2117 GCA_041915165.1 Ideonella sp. | reverse complement strand
CGCGCAGTAAGTCCCACGCCGCCCTCCGCGTGACCGACGACGACCTGCTGCGGTATTCGCGGCACATCCTGCTGGACGACATCGGCATCGAAGGGCAGCAGCGCCTGCTGGATGCCCATGCACTGGTGATCGGTGCCGGCGGGCTGGGCTCGCCGGTGGCGCTGTACCTGGGCAGCGCCGGCGTCGGCCGCATCACGCTGGTCGACCCGGACACGGTGGACCTGACCAACCTGCAGCGCCAGATCGCCCACGCCCAGGACCGCATCGGCCAGCCCAAGGTGGCCTCGGCGGCCACCGCCATCCACGGGCTGCACCCCGGCGCCCGGGTCGACACCCTGGTCCAGCGGGCCGACGCCGCCCTGCTCGATGCCTGGGTGCCCCAGGCCGATGTGGTGCTGGACTGCAGCGACAACTTCGCCACCCGCCAGTGGGTCAACGCCGCCTGCGTGCGCCACCGCCGGCCACTGGTCAGCGGCGCGGCCATCGGCTTCGATGGCCAACTGAGCGTCTACGACAGCCGCCAGCCCGAGGCGCCCTGCTATGCCTGCCTGTTCCCGCCCGATGCCGCGGTGGAGGAAGTCCGCTGCGCCACGATGGGTGTCTTTGCGCCTCTGGTGGGCATCATCGGCGCGGCCCAGGCGGCCGAGGCGCTCAAGCTGCTGACCGGCGTTGGCAGCTCGCTGGCCGGCCGGCTGCAGATGCTGGATGCCCGGCAGATGCGCTGGAGTGAGATCCGCATTCCCCGCGCGCCGGACTGCCCGGTCTGCGCGTCCTTCCACCGCTCCGTTCACGGTTGACCATGGCCCCCCCTCCGCACCAGATCGATCCCCGTTTCCCGTCGGCCGAAGAAGAAGCGGCCCGCCAGAAAACCCCCTCGCCCTACAGCGGTCCGGAGAGCAGCTACCAGCTGGCCTTCACCGACCACGACTTCCTGCTGCGCAAGGACCTGCGGCCGGTGCGCATGCAGCTGGAACTGCTCAAGCCCGAACTGGTACAGCAGGAACAGGGCGTGGACAGCACCATCGTGATCTTCGGCAGCGCCCGCATTCCCTCGCTGGAGCAGGCCGCCCGCGAGCTGGACGCCGCCCGGGCCAGCGGTGAGGAACAGGCCATCCGCCGGGCCGAGACCCGCCAGCGCATGAGCGCCTATTACGAAGAAGCCCGCCGCCTGGCGAGCCTCATCACCGAGCGTTCCCGCTCGCTGGCCACGCCGGTCTATGTCTGCACCGGCGGCGGCCCCGGCATCATGGAGGCGGGCAACCGCGGCGCGCACGAGGCCGGCGGCAAGAGCGTGGGCCTGAACATCGTGCTGCCGCACGAACAGGAGCCCAACCCCTTCATCACGCCGGAGCTGTGCTTCCAGTTCCACTACTTCGCGCTGCGCAAGATGCACTTCCTGATGCGCTCGGTCGCGCTGGTGTGCTTCCCGGGCGGCTTCGGCACGCTCGACGAGCTGTTCGAAACCCTGACGTTGACCCAGACCGGCAAGAGCCGGCGCCGCCCCATCCTGCTGGTCGGCCGCGAGTTCTGGACCCGCCTGATCGATTTCGACTGGCTGGTCGAGTCCGGCATGATCAACGCGCAGGATCTGTCGCTGTTCCGCTTCGTCGAGACCGCCGAAGAGGCCTGGCAGGCCCTGGTGCAGGACGAGGGATTGCAGCTGGAAGCCCGCGATCCAGACCCCGCATCGGCCTGACGCCGACGCACAATCGCGCCATGCTGAACCAAGTCACCCTCATTGGCGCGCCCACCGACATCGGGGCGGGCGCGCGGGGCGCCAGCATGGGGCCAGAAGCCCTGCGCGTGGCGAACATCGGCCCGATCCTGGAAAGCCATGGCCTGGCGGTGCGTGACCGGGGCAACCTGGTCGGCCCGTCCAACCCGTGGCAACCGCCGGTGCAGGGCTACCGCCATCTGCCCGAGGTGGCCGCCTGGAACCGCCTGGTCCATGACGCGGTCTACGCCGAGCTGGGCGACGGCCGCCTGCCCATCCTGCTGGGTGGTGACCACTGCCTGGGGCTGGGCTCGATCAGCGCGGTGGCCCGCCACTGCCGCGACACCGGCAAGAAGCTGCGCGTGCTGTGGCTGGACGCCCACGCCGACTTCAACACCAGCGC
>JAYSCA010000628.1:0-2121 GCA_041915165.1 Ideonella sp. | reverse complement strand
GAAGTCGTTCTCCGCCTGCATGCGGTCCATCAGGACCGAGCCGACCATGCCGCGCCAGCCGACCAAACCTACGAGTGCCATTTCCAGTTTCCTTGTGAAGCGTGTTGTCCCGGACCCCTGACTCCCCCTGCTCGTTCGCCGGGGTCCAGGGTGTGGGGCGAGACGAAACCGAGCTGTCAGCTCTTGGTAATGGTTTTGCCGGTGATCGCGGCCACGACCGCATCACCCATCTCACGCGTGCCCACCTTCTGGGTGCCCTCGCTCCAGATGTCCACGGTGCGATAGCCCGCGGCCAGCACAGCACGCACGGCCGACTCGATCCGGTCGGCGGCCTCAGGCTGTTGGAGGGAGAAACGGAGCATCATGGCAGCGGACAGAATTGTAGCCAAAGGGTTGGCGATGCCCTTGCCCGCGATGTCGGGCGCACTGCCGTGGCTGGGCTCGTACAGACCGCGGTTCTCGGCGTTGAGCGAGGCCGAGGGCAGCATGCCGATCGAGCCGGTCAGCATCGCGGCCTCGTCCGACAGGATGTCGCCGAACATGTTGCCGGTCACCACCACGTCGAACTTCTTGGGCGCGCGCACCAGCTGCATGGCCGCGTTGTCCACGTACATGTGCTCCAGCGCGACATCCGGGTAGTCCTTGTGGACCTCGGTGACCACGTCCTTCCAGAACTGGAAGGTCTCCAGCACATTGGCCTTGTCGACGCTGGTGACCTTCTTGCCACGCTTGCGGGCGGCCTGGAAGGCGACGTGGGCAATGCGCTCGATCTCCGGGCGCGAATAGCGCATGGTGTCGAAGGCCTCTTCGGCGCCGGGGAAGTGCCCGTCCACCGCAGTGCGGCGGCCGCGCGGCTGGCCAAAGTAGATGTCGCCGGTCAGCTCGCGGATGATCAGGATGTCCAGACCAGCCACCAGCTCGGGCTTCAGGCTCGACGCATGGGTCAGCTGCTCGTAGCACAGGGCCGGGCGGAAGTTGGCGAACAGGCCCAGGTGCTTGCGCAGGCCCAGGATGGCCTGCTCGGGACGCAGCGGGCGGTCCAGGGTGTCGTACTTCCAGTCGCCCACGGCGCCGAACAGGATGGCGTCGGCCGACTTGGCCAGCGCCAGCGTGCTCTCGGGCAGCGGATGGCCGTGGGCCTCGTAGGCGGCACCGCCCACCTTGGCCTCTTCCATCTCGAAGGGCAGGTCCAGCACCTTCAGGACCTTGACGGCCTCGGCGACGATTTCGGTGCCAATGCCGTCACCCGGCAACACGGCGATCTTCATGCTCATGGGAATTCCTTGGGGGTTCTTCGGTTCAGTGCGCTCAGGCCGGCAGGCGGTGGTTCAGCCAGGGCATCTTGGCCAGGCGCTCGGCCTCGTAGGCCTTGATCTTGTCGGCGTGGCGCAGGGTCAGGCCGATGTCATCGAAGCCATTGACCAGGCAGTACTTGCGGAAAGGCTGGACGTCGAAAGGCAGTTCCGTGCCGTCGGCCTTCACCACCACCTGGCGCGGCAGGTCGATGGTCAGCTGGTAGCCGGGGAAGGCGGCCACCTCGTCGAACAGGCGATCGATCTGCGACGCCGGCAGCACGATGGGCAGCACGCCGTTCTTGAAGCAGTTGTTGAAGAAGATGTCGGCGAAGCTGGGCGCCAGGATGGCGCGAAAGCCGTACTGCTGCAGTGCCCAGGGGGCGTGCTCACGGCTGGAGCCGCAACCGAAATTGGCCCGCGCCAGCAGCACCGAGGCGCCCTGGTAGCGCGGCTGGTTCAGCACGAAATCCGGATTGGGTTTGCGCGTGGCCGGGTCCTGCCCGGGCTCGCCGTGGTCCAGGTAACGCCACTCGTCGAACAGATTGGGGCCGAAACCGGTCCGCTTGATCGACTTCAGGAATTGCTTGGGGATGATCGCGTCGGTGTCGACGTTCTCGCGGTCCATCGGGGCCACCAGGCCCTTGTGCACGGTGAATTGGTCCATGTCAGTGCCTCATTTCTTCTTGGCTGCGCCTTCGATGCTCTCGCCAGCCTTCTGGATGTCCTTGCCCATGCCTTCAATCGTGTTGCAGGCGGTGAGCAGCACGACCGAGAGCCCGGCCAGCACGAACAGCAGCTTCTTGATCACAGGAAACTCCTTCAGGCG
>JAYSCA010000627.1:0-2122 GCA_041915165.1 Ideonella sp. | reverse complement strand
CTCGGCGCACGCGACCACGCCCAGCTGCAGGCCGCGCTGTCGGCCGCCCAGGCCTCGCTGCAGACGGCCCGCCACCAGACCCAGGCCGCCCAGGCCCGGCTGGCCCAAGCCGAGAACGACCTGCGCCACAGCGAGGCGCTGGCCCGTCAGGGTTTTGTCTCGGCCAGCAAGCGCGACAGCGACGCCCTGGCCGCCGACCAGGCCCGCGCCGAGCGCGAGGCCGCCCGCGCGGCCGAGGAGACGGCACGCTTCCAGCAGCAGCAGGCGCAGGCCGCGCTGCAGGCCGCCAGCCGGGCCACGCCGGGCGAGCCCTTCGCGGTGCGCGCGCCCGTCAGCGGCCGGGTGCTGAAGGTGGACCAGCCCAGCGAAACCACGGTGGCCCTGGGCACGCCCCTGCTGGCGCTGGGCGACACCCGGCGGCTGGAGGTGCTGGCCGAGCTGCTGACCACCGACGCGCTGCAGGTCCATCCCGGCAGCCCGGTGCGCATCGAGGGCTGGGGCGGGCCGCTGCCCTTGCAGGCCCGGGTGCGGCTGATCGAGCCGGGCGGCTTCACCAAGGTGTCCGCCCTGGGGGTGGAGGAACAGCGGGTGAACGTGCTGATGGACCTGACCAGCCCGTCCGCGCAGTGGGCCGCCCTGGGCGACGGCTACCGCGTGGGCGTGCGCATCATCACCCGCCAGCAGACCCATGCGCTGACGGTGCCGGTGGGCGCGCTGTTCCCGCTGCCGGCCGACCAGGGCGGCGCGGCGGCTGGCTGGGGCGTGTTCGTGCTGGACGGCGGCCGGGCCCGGCTGCGGCCGGTGAGCCTGAGGGCCCGCAACGCGCAGCAGGCCTGGGTGGGCGATGCCCTGCGCGAAGGCACGCAGGTGATCGTCTACCCGCCCGAAACGGTGCGCGATGGCGCGCGCGTGACCCCGCGCCAACCCTGATCACCGCAGGGCCGGTCCCACGGCCCCAGAATGACCCCGTCGTCCGCCGCTGGCGGACCTGCACAGGAACAGACATGAGCTCATCCCTTCGGTTTCTCGGCATCGCCGGCAGCCTGCGCCGCGCCTCCACCAACCGCGGCCTGCTGCGTGCGGCCCAGGCCGGCCTGCCGGCCGGCACCACGATGGAGATCGCCGATCTGAGCGACATTCCCTTCTACAACGCCGACATCACCGAGAAGCCGGCGAGCGTGCAGCGCGTCTTCGCCCAGCTGGCCGAGGCGGACGCCCTGGTACTGGCCTGCACCGAGTACAACTACTCGCTGGCCCCGGCGCTGAAGAACATCCTGGACTGGGCCTCGCGCGAACCCAACAACCCGCTGCTGGGCGGCAAGCCGGTGGCCCTGATGGGCGCAGGCGGCGGCATGGGCACCTCGCGGGCTCAGTACCACCTGCGCCAGGTCTGCGTGTACCTGGACCTGCGGCCGCTCAACAAGCCCGAGGTCTTTGCCAACGCCTTTGCCGGCGCGTTCGATGGCGAGGGCAACCTGGTCGACGAGAAGCTCAAGGCCCTGGTCGGCGAGCAGATGAAGGCCCTGAGCGCCGCCGTGGCAGCCGCGCGCGGCTGAATCGGCTGACGCGCCTCAGCGCAGCTCGCGCATCTGCTGGCGGTAGGCGCTGGGGCGCTGCCCCATCGCCTGCCGGAACATCGCGGTGAATGCCGAGGGGCTGGCGTAACCCAGCGCCAGCGCCACCTGCGTCACGTCCTGCCCAGCGGCCAGCAGTTCCACCGCCTTGAACAGGCGCAGCCGCTGGCGCCAGGCGCGCAGGGTCATGCCCGTTTCGCGCTGGAAGTGGCGGCTCAGCGTGCGGCCGCTCTGGTGCAGCTGCGCCGCCCAGGCCGTCAGGTCCCGCTCGTCGGTGGGATTGGCATAGAGCGCCTCGCACATCTCCCCCAGGCCGGCGGCCCGTGGCCAGGGCAAGGAGGCCGGCAGTGGCTGCAGCCGGGCCAGCCGGGCCAGGATCAGCGCCGTCAGATGACGGGCCTCTTCGTCCGTCGCCCCCGGGGCCGGGGGCCCGGCCGGATCGGCTGGCAGCAGTTCGCCCGCCTCCAGGATCAGCGCCCGCAGAAACGGTGTGACCGCCAGCAGCGTGCACTGCCCCTGGGGGCCAGCCAGCGCCTGGGCATCCACAT
>JAYSCA010000626.1:0-2124 GCA_041915165.1 Ideonella sp. | reverse complement strand
TGGCCAGGTCGCCCTTCTCGCTGACCTGCATCGCCCCCAGGATGGCCAGGTTGATCTTGCCGCCGCGGATCATGCCGAAGCTGTCGGCGCTGCTGAAGATGGACGAGCCCGGCAGCGTGGTCACCGTCTGCTTGCCGGCGTTGATCATGTCGGCGTCCACCTCTTCCTCGGTCGGGAAGGGGCCGATGCCCAGCAGGCCGTTCTCGCTTTGCAGCCAGACCTCCATGCCCGCGGGCACGTGGTTGGCCACCAGCGTGGGCAGGCCGATGCCCAGGTTCACGTAGTAGCCGTCCTGCAGTTCCTTGGCCGCGCGGGCCGCCATCTCGTCACGGGTCCATGCCATGGTCGATCTCCTTCGCGCCTCAGGCTTTGCGGGTGGTGCGCTGCTCGATGCGCTTCTCGGGGGTGGTGTTCAGCACGATGCGGTGCACGAAGATGCCCGGCAGGTGAACGTCGTCCGGGTCCATCGCGCCCTTGTCGACGATCTTCTCGACCTCCACCACGGTGATCTTGCCGGCCATCGCCACATTGGGGTTGAAGTTGCGCGCGGTGCGACGAAAGCGCAGGTTGCCGCTGGTGTCGGCCATGTAGGCCTTCACAAGCGAGACCTCGGGCACGATGCCGCGCTCCATCACATAGGTCTTGCCGTCGAACTCTTGCGTCGGCTTGCCTTCGGCCACGATGGTGCCCACGCCGGTGCGGGTGAAGAAGGCCGGGATGCCGGCGCCACCGGCGCGCAGGCGCTCGGCCAGCGTGCCCTGGGGCGTGAATTCCAGCTCCAGCTCGCCGCTCAGGTACTGGCGCTCGAACTCCTTGTTCTCGCCCACGTAGCTGGAGATCATCTTCTTGATCTGCCGGGTGGCCAGCAGCTTGCCCAGACCGAAGCCATCCACCCCGGCGTTGTTGGAGACCACGGTGAAGTCCTTCTTGCCGGTGGCCTGCAGCGCGTCGATCAGCGCTTCAGGGATGCCGCACAATCCGAAGCCACCCACGGCCAGCAACTGGCCGTCGTGGATGATGCCTTCGAGCGCAGCCTCGGCACTCGGGTAGATCTTGTTCATCGGGAATGCCTCCGGTCGTTTCGGTCTGGAATCCCGCCAGCGTACTACGTAAGGCATTAAGTAGTCGTTACGCAAAATTCCCTAAGGGTCCCCCCCCTTAAGCTTCGCCGCCATGCTGGAATTGGATTACCGCACCGCCTTCGACATGGCCCCGATCGGCATGGTCATGTCTCGCCACCGACTGATCGTGGACTGCAACCGCCAGCTGCTGACGATCTTCGATGCGCGGCGCGAACAGCTGCTTGGCCAGTCCTTCGAGGTGCTCTACCCCAGCACGGCCGAGTTCGAGCGCACCGGCGACCGCATCCTGGCTGCGCTCGACGAGCAAGGCCGCTATGCCGACGACCGGGTGATGAAGCGGGCCAACGGCGAGCTGTTCTGGTGCCATGTGGCCGGCCGCGCGCTGGACGCCGAAGACCCGCACGCCGCGGGCATCTGGAGCTTCCAGGACCTGTCCGCCCGGCGGGTGCTGAAGGTGGACTTCACCGGCCGCGAGCGCGAGATCGCCGCGCTGCTGGTCGATGGGCTGACCAGCAAGGAAATCGGCCGCAAGCTCGACATCAGCCCGCGCACGGTGGATGTCTACCGCGCGCGGCTGATGCGCAAGATGAGCGCCGGCACCACCGCCGAGCTGGTGCACCGGCTGCTGGCGGGCGAGCACTGAAGGCCACGCCCACCGCCCCACGGCAAAAGAGGGCTCAGTCGGCCGCCGGGCAGGCAGCCTGCCGCAGCCAGTCCGGCATGGGCACGGAACGGCCGGTGGCGAAATCCATCCAGACCATGGTGGCACCGCCCTCGGCACAGGTCACGCCCGGCTCGTCGGCACGCTCCAGCGTGAAGAAGGTCTCCATGCTGCTGCGGCCTTGCTGGCCGACATACAGCCGCGCCCGCAGCTCGCCCGGGTAGGTCACCTGGCGCAGGTAGCTGCAGAAGGCATTGACCACCACCGGCCCGCTGCCGCCGTCCTGCAGGGGGCGGCCCAGGCTCAGCAGCCAGTCCACCCGCAGGCTCTCGAAGTAGCGGAAGTAGACCGTGTTGTTGATGTGGCCGTAGGCGTCCATGT
>JAYSCA010000625.1:0-2127 GCA_041915165.1 Ideonella sp. | reverse complement strand
CGGTCAAACCCCCTGCGGGCACGCTCGACCGCATTGGGAAGACGCAGGAAACGGGCGTCGTGGTGCAGCGCCAGGATCAGGCCATGCACCTCGAACAGGATCTGCGAGACATCGACATCGGCGCGCAGCTGGCCTTCGTCGACCGCCAGGCGGATGGCGCGGGCCAGCGCGTTGTGCCACGCCAGCACCATGGCGGCCAGCGCTTCGCGCACCGGGCCCGGCCGGTCGTCGAACTCGACCGCGCCGCTGATGTAGATGCAGCCAGAGTCCAGCTCCTTGGAGACGCGGCGCACCCAGTTCTCGAACAGGGCGCGCAGACGCGGCAGGCCGCGCGGCTCGCGCAGCGCCGGAAAGAACACCTCTTCCTCGAACTTCGTGTGATATTCGCGGATGACGGAGATCTGCAGTTCTTCGCGGGAGCCGAAGTGGGCGAACACGCCCGACTTGCTCATGCCGGTCACTTCGGCCAGCGCCCCGATGGACAGGCCTTCCAGCCCCATGTGCGAGGCCAGGCCCAGGGCCGCTTCCAGGATGGTGGCGCGGGTCTGCTGGCCCTTGTGGAGGGTGCGGTTGCCGGTGTGGCGGCGGGAGGCGGTGTCGGTCGTCACGGCGCTGATTATGAAACGAACGGTCGTGCTATTTTGCAGATTTTTCGTAAAAGCGCATCGGGATTACCCGGGGTCCCCACCGCCCTGGCTGACGGGACGGGTTGGCACCGATTTGACAAATGCACCACGTCTGCGCTTGAGCCTGTCACGCTCGCCGCGCTATGCTCAACAGCTGAAGGAGTCGGCCACATCATGGATGTGTTGCAGCTGGACGTGTCGGGGCGCCCCCAGGCGTGGGTGACGGTCAAGGAAGCCGCCACCCTGTACGCCAGTGACGCCATTGCCTGGACCCTGGGCGAGGCCTGCCATGTGATGCGCGGCGGTGTGCAGCGCGCCACCGGCCTGCCCTCGCGCATCGAGGTGCATCCGATCATCGCGGTGCGCGGTGCCGTGCCCTCGCGGGCCTGGCGACCGTTATGTCTGCGCCTATTGCGGCACGCATTTCGCCCCGGACGACCTGACCCGCGAGCACATCATCCCGGTCTCGCGCGGCGGCGCCGACAGCTGGATGAACTGCATCACCGCCTGCCGGGGCTGCAACGGACACAAGGGCAACCGGCTGCCGGAGGAGGTGCACATGGGCCTGCTCTACCTGCCCTACGTCCCCAGCCTGCACGAGGACATGATCCTGCGCGGGCGGCGCATCCTGGCCGACCAGATGGAGTTCCTGCTGGCCAGCGTGCCCCGCAACAGCCGCTTGCACGATTAGCCGCCGGATTGAACTTCCCGGCGCGCAACAAGTCTTTACCTGGACCCCACACCGGCGCGCGGCAGGGGCGTGCACCATGTGACACTGTCAACGGGTGCCGCGGTCTCGCCGTTGGCTGTTCCGAACCCTTTCCATCACGCCACGACATGAAACGTCTTGCCCTTGCTCTGATGACGGCCGCCACCCTGGCCGCCTGTACCACCACCAGCCCGGATGTCATCCAGCGCGGAGATGCCCAGCGCATGTCCACCGTGCAGGACGGCACCATCCTCAGCATCCGCCCGGTGACAGTGGACGGCACGCAAAGCGGTGTCGGTGGCGTCTCCGGCGCTGTGGTCGGCGGCGTGGCGGGCTCCAACGTCGGCGGCCCGCGCTCCTCGGCCATCGGCGGCGTGATCGGCGCGGTGGCGGGTGCCGTGGTCGGCAACGCGATCGAACGCGGTGTGACCAAGGAAGATGCCTACGAGATCGTCGTGCAGCTGCGCAATGGCGACCGCCGCGCCATCGTCCAGGCCAAGGGCTCCGAAGTCCTGAACCCGGGTGACGCGGTGACCATCGTCACCACCGGTGGCAAGGCCCGCGTCACCAAGGCGCCGGCGATCCAGCGTTGAGGCGCTGAACCGACCGGCGCGGCCCCGCTCGCTCAGCGCAGCGGGGCCGTGTCCTCCACCGGCAGCGGCGCGTCCAGCTGCACCAGCAGGAACTCGTTCGGGTCGGGCACGCCGGCCGTCTTGCTGCTGCCCGGGTAGTTGTTGTCGTTCATCACCAGCAGCGTGCGGGCGTCCATCACCAGCACGTCTTCGATGGTGA
>JAYSCA010000624.1:0-2129 GCA_041915165.1 Ideonella sp. | reverse complement strand
TGGCCCACCACCATGATGTGCTGGACCTTGAGCGCGTCGACCGCGAACTGGATCACCGACAGCGCGTTCAGGTCCGACTGGGCGACCACATTGGCCACGTTGCGGTGCACGAACAGCTCGCCCGGCAGCAGGCCCACCAGCTCATTGGCCGGCACCCGGCTGTCGGCGCAGCCGATCCACAGGTACTGCGGCGTCTGCTGCTTGAGCAGGCGGGAGAAGAAGCCCGGCGACTGCGCCTCGGTGGCCGCCGCCCATTGCCGGTTCTTCTCGAAAAGTTCGTCCAGTTGCAGATTCATGGTGCTATGTTGCAGTGCATCAACGGCCCGGCAGTTTAATCAGCGACCCTTGCCCAGCCTGACAGCGGCACCCGGTCCGCGTCAAGCGGCCCCCGTGGGTTGGGCCGCCGCCTCCAGCAGCGCGCGGCAGCGGGACTCGTGCTGATCGATCTCGGCCAGGGTGACGCGGATGTCCTCGAGCTGCTGCTCCAGCTGCCGGCGGTGGGCGCTCAGCACCTGCACGAAGGCCTCCAGCTGCGGCCGGGTGTCGGTGCCGGTCTCGTACATCTCCACCAGCTGCTTGATGTCCTGCAGCGGCAGGCCCAGGCGCTTGCCGCGCAGCACCAGCTTCAGACGGGTGCGGTCACGGTGGCTGTAGATGCGGTGCCGGCCCTCGCGGCGCGGCTGCAGCAGGCCCAGATCCTCGTAGAAACGGATCGCCCGCGGGGTGATCGCGAACTCCTGCGCCAGGTCCGTGATGGTGTAGCTGGCCGGCTCGGAACAGGACGGGCGAAGCGAGGAAGGCATGGCGGATGGGCTGGACGCGAGTGTTGACGTTTACGTCAACGTCAACTCGGGAGTCTACGTGAAGACGCCCGCCCTGCCCAGGGGCGCGGTCCCGCCGCGCTGGGGGCTCAGCGCCGGGGAGAGGCCTCGTCGGCCGGCTCGCGGTAGGCCGCGAACACATCGCGCAGCGTGGGCGCCTTGCCGCCGCGGCCGCCCATCAGCGACTTTTCCAGTTCCTTGAGATGGCGCCGCATCTCGGAGGCCGCCTGGGCCGGTGAGCCGGACACCAGCGCCGAGATCAGCTCCTGGTGCCGGTGGGTGACGCAGCCGGGCTGGTCGGCCCGCTGGTAGAGGGCGATCAGCAGCGAGGTGGTCGGCAGCATCTCGTCGAGCCAGCGCACGAACACCGGGTTGCCCGCCAGCCCGACCAGGGTGCGGTGGAACTGGCCGGACAGCCGGATGGCCGCAGCCGCGTCGCCCCGGGCGTGGGCCACCGCCTCGGCCTCGACCAGCTGCTGCAGGCCCTGCACCTGCTCGGCCGACAACTGCCCGGCCAGACGCCGGGCCACCTCGCCCTCGACCAGGCAGCGGGCCTCGAAGACCTGGGCCGCGTGCGCCAGGTCCGGCTGCGGCACCTGGGCGCCGCGGTTGTGGGCCAGCTCGATCACATGGTCCGCCGCCAGCCGCTGCAAGGCCTGGCGCACCACGGTGCGGGAGACGCCGAAACTCTCGGACAGCTCCTCCTCGCGCAGGCGCGCGCCAGGCGCCAGCCGGTGCTCGACGATGGCCTGGTAGATGCCCTGATAGACGCGCTCGGTGGCCGTGTCGGCGGGGCGGGAGGACGAAGAAGTCACCATGGCGCGGATTGTCGCGAAGGCAGCGGGCGCGGCCTCAGCCGCGGTGGCGGCGCCAGAGCCAGACCAGCCCCAGCGTCAGGCCCATCACGGCAAAGGAGATCACCGTGGTCACGGTGCCCAGCGCATAGATGACCGGGGTGGTGACGGTGGTGGTCAGCCCTTGCAGCTCCAGCGGCAGGGTGTTGAAGTCGCCCATCACCTGCGAGCTGCGGGCAATCTCGTCCCAGCTGAGCGTGAAGCCGAACATGCCCACGCCCACCAGGCTGGGGCCGATCAGCGGCAGCACCACGTGGCGGAAGGCTTGCCAGGGCGAGGCGCCCAGGTCCCGCGCCGCCTCTTCATAGGCCGGGTTGAAGCGGTTGAACACCGCGAACATGATCAAGAGGCCAAAGGGCAGCGTCCAGGTCAGCTGCGCGCCCAGGCCGGAGCTGAACATGCCCAGCGCCGTCGTGTAGGCATCCAGCAGGGCTGGGAAGTGCGCCTCCAGCAC
>JAYSCA010000623.1:0-2131 GCA_041915165.1 Ideonella sp. | reverse complement strand
GTGCCGCTGCACGCGATCGACAACCCCGGCAGCATCGGCTACATCCTGGCCGACAGCGCGGCCTCGCTGCTGGTGCTGGAAACCCGCCGCCAGTGGGAGGCCATCCTGCACACCGGCGCCATCCTGCCGGCGCTGCGGGCGGTGGTGGTGACCGGCGACCCGACGGCCAGCCCGGAAGACCTGTCGCGCCTGCCCTCGGCCCATGTGCCGGTGCTGGGCCTGGACGACTGGCTGGCCGCTGGCGTGCCCGCGGGCGACCACCCCGGCCCGGCCCCCGAGGACCTGGCGACCATCGTCTACACCTCCGGCACCACCGGCCGGCCCAAGGGCGTCAAGCTCAGCCACCGCAACGTGGTGGCCAACCTGATGGCCGTGCTGCAATGCGTCACCCCGACGCCGCGTGACCTGTTCCTGTCCTTCCTGCCGCTGTCCCACACCTTCGAGCGGACCGTGGGCTACTACCTGCCCATCGCCAGCGGCAGCTGCGTGGCCTATGCCCGCTCGGTGGCCGAGCTGCCGCAGGACATGCTGACGCAGCGGCCCACGGTGCTGGTCTCGGTGCCGCGCATCTACGAACGGGTCTATGCCCGGCTGCAGGGGGTGCTGAGCGCCTCGCCGCTGAAGGCCCGGCTGATGGACTGGACGATCGCGGTGGGCTGGCGGCGCTTTCGCGCCCGCCACGAGCTGCCGCCTGACGCCGACGGCGCCCCGCGCCTGTGGGACGCGCTGGTCTGGCCCTTCCTGTCGCTGCTGGTGGCGCGGCCGGTGCTGGCCCGCTTTGGCGGCCGCATCCGGGTCGCGGTCAGTGGTGGCGCGGCCCTGCCGGCCGCCGTGGCCCGCACCTTCCTGGGCCTGGGCCTGCCCATCGTGCAGGGCTACGGCATGACCGAGACCTCGCCCATCGTCTCGGCCAACTCGCTGGAGAGCAACGACCCGGCGAGCGTGGGGCGGCCGCTGCCGGGGGTGATGGTGCGCATCGGCGAGAACCGCGAGCTGCAGGTCAAGGGGCCGTCGGTGATGCAGGGCTACTGGCACCGCGACGAAGACACCGCCAAGGTGCTGACCCCGGACGGCTGGCTGGGCACCGGCGACCAGGCCGAGATCCTCGACGGCCGCATCTACATCCGCGGCCGCATCAAGGACATCATCGTCACCTCCACCGGCGAGAAGATCCCCCCAGTGGACCTGGAACAGGCGCTGTGCGAGGACCCGCTGATCGCCCAAGTCTGCGCGGTGGGCGAGAACAAGCCCTTCATCGGCGCGCTGGTGGTGCTGCACGAGGACGAGTGGCGCCGCCTGGCCTTCAGCCTGGGGCTGGATTGGCAGGACCCGGCCAGCCTGCGCAGCAGCCTGGCGCACGAGGCGGTGCTCAAGCGCCTGGCCCAGCGGGCCGCCGGCTTCCCGCGTTACGCGGTGCCGCGCGCGGTGGTGCTGAGCCTGGAGCCCTGGACCATCGAGAACACCATGCTCACGCCCACGCTCAAGCTCAAGCGGCCCAACCTGATGGCCCGTTTCGAGAACGAATTGCAGGCCATGTACGCGCCGCGCTGAGTTCGCGCGTTCAGCCAGGATGCTGATCGTCACGCTCGCCGTCCTGGCCCTGCTCGCCCTGACCACGCTGCTGCACTACGAGGTGCTCAGCCGCGTGGACCGGGTGCTGCCCCGGCTGGCCATTCCGCACCGCACCCAGCTGCTGGTGGTGATGTTCGCGGTCTTCCTGGCGCACGCGCTGGAGATCCTGCTCTACGGGGTGACGCTCTACGGGCTGCAGTGGCTGCACCTGGGCAGCCTCACCGCCACGGGCCTGCCACACCTGGACAACAGCCTGTACTTTTCGGCCGAAACCTTCACCTCGCTGGGCTTTGGCGACCTGGTGCCGGTGGGACCGCTGCGCCTGCTGGCCGGCACGGAGGCGCTCAACGGCCTGGTGCTGATCGGCTGGTCAGCGTCCTACACCTACCTGGCGATGGAACGCTTCTGGAACGGGACCCGCCTGCCGGTGGACGCCAGCGACCGCTGAACCGGCGGCCGGCAGATCAGCCGGCCCGCGCCTGGCGCACCGCGCGCGCCCAGCGGGCCAGGCGTTCCTCGGCCTGGTCGCGCGGCAGCGTGGGCTCGAAACGGCGTTCGA
>JAYSCA010000622.1:0-2131 GCA_041915165.1 Ideonella sp. | reverse complement strand
CCCAGGCGGTCCCCGGTCGCCCGGCGTCCTTGCCTCCGTCGGCGGCCGTGGTGGGAGGGGGAACCGCCGGCCCGCTGCCGCCGGTCGGACAATTGGAGGCCCTGCGCGAAGTGGTGGCTCTGGGCTACCCGCGTGGCATCACGCGGCAGCTGGAGGCCATAGCCGCCGCCCATCCGGAGGCGGCCGCGTTCACCGACCGGGCCCAAACGCTGACCCGCCAATTCCAGCTGGACGCGCTGCTGGACTGGCTGAACCGAGTGCTGGATGAACCCCGACCTGATTGATGCCGCCCGCGACAGCGACCTGGTGCTGATCGTCGATGACGTGCCGGACAACTTGGCCGTGCTGCACGATGCGCTCGACGAATCGGGCTACACCGTGCTGGTGGCCACCCATGGCGAGGCCGCCTTGCAGCGGGCCGCCCAGGCCCAGCCCGACATCATCCTGCTGGACGCGGTCATGCCGGGGATGGATGGCTTCGAGGTCGCGCGCCGGCTCAAGGCCGACCCGGTCACCGCCGGCATCCCGATCATCTTCATGACCGGTCTGACCGAGACCGAGGCGGTGGTCGAGGCCTTTGCCGCCGGCGGCGCCGATTACGTGACCAAGCCCCTGCGCCCGCGCGAGGTTCTGGCCCGGCTGGCGGCCCACCTGCGCAGCGCCCGTGACCAACGCCAGGCCCGCAATGCGCTGGATGCCTTCGGCCATGCCACGCTGGTGGTGCGCGAGCGGGATGGCCGCCGCCTCTGGCAGACGGTGCTGGCCCGGCGGCTGATGGGCGAGATCTTCCCGGAGGTGCCCGAGCAGGCCCTGCCGGCCGAGGTGGCGGCCTGGCTGGCCCGGGAAGGGCTGCGCCGTCGCGCAGGGGCCGAGGCCGCGCCGCTGAGCATTTCGCAGGGCAGCCGCCGCGTCAGCTTCGACCTGCACCCGATGCCGGGTGACCAGGGCAGCGAGGGCGAGTGGCTGCTGGTGCTGCGCGAAACCTCCGAGGCGGCCCTGACCCAGGCCCTGATGCAGGCGCTGCCGCTGACCGCCCGCGAGGCCGAGGTGTTGCACTGGGTCATCCAGGGCAAGACCAACCGCGACATCGGCGAGATCCTGGGCACCAGCCCCCGCACGGTGCACAAGCACCTCGAACACGTGTTCGAAAAGCTCGGCGTGGAGACCCGCACCGCGGCGGCCGCACTGGCCCTGGGCCGTTTGCGCCGCCACGGCGAGGCCGGCTGACACCGGCCGTCCGCCGCGCCGGGTACGCCAACCTGCGTATTGGTGCGCACCCGCTGCGCTCCTAACCTAGCGTCAGCCCGTCAGACACGGGATTTGCCTCGCAAGAGGCCTGACCTCCTTCGGTTTGGAGCACCCACCCCATGAAGATTTCCCGCCGTTCCGTCACCGCCCTGGCCGCCGCGGCCTGCGCGCTCGGCTTCTCCTCCCTGGCCCAGGCGGCCGATACCATCAAGGTCGGCGTTCTGCACTCGCTGTCCGGCACGATGGCGATCTCCGAGACCGTGCTGAAGGACGTGGCCCTGATGACGATCGACGAGATCAACGCCAAGGGCGGCGTGCTGGGCAAGAAGCTGGAACCGGTGGTCGTGGACCCGGCCTCCAACTGGCCGCTGTTCGCCGAAAAGGCCAAGCAGCTGATCGACAAGGACAAGGTGGCCGTCACCTTCGGCTGCTGGACCTCGGTGTCGCGCAAGTCGGTGCTGCCGGTGTTCGAAGAGAAGAACTCGCTGCTGTTCTACCCGGTGCAGTACGAGGGTGAGGAGCTGAGCAAGAACGTGTTCTACACCGGCGCCGCGCCCAACCAGCAGGCCATTCCCGCGGTGGAATACCTGATGAGCAAGGACGGCGGCTCGGCCAAGCGCTTCGTGCTGCTGGGCACCGACTACGTCTACCCGCGCACCACCAACAAGATCCTGCGCGCCTTCCTGCACAGCAAGGGGGTGAAGGACGCCGACATCATGGAGGAGTACACCCCCTTCGGCCACTCCGACTACCAGTCCATCATCGCCAAGATCAAGAAGTTCGCGGCCGAAGGCAAGAAGACGGCCGTGGTCTCGACCATCAACGGCGACTCCAACGTGCCCTTCTACAAGGAACTGGGCAACCAGGGCCTGAAGGCGACCGA
>JAYSCA010000621.1:0-2133 GCA_041915165.1 Ideonella sp. | reverse complement strand
CCCGGCGCTGGACGCCGACCTGCCCTGAACGCCCACCCGCCTACCTCCTGACGCGCATGGCCCTGAACACGGTGCTCATCCTGGGCGGCAGCGGCTTTGTCGGCCGCGCCCTCTGCGAAACCCTGGTCGACCGCTGGGTGGCCGGGCCGCGGCTGCGGGTGCCCACCCGTCGGCTGTCTCACGCCCAGGCCCTGCTGCCGCTGCCGCTGGTGGACGTGCTGCCCGCCGACGTGCATGACGACGCGACGCTGGACCGCCTGGTGGCCGGCTGCGATGCGGTGGTCAACCTGGTAGCCATCCTGCAAGGCAGCGAAGCCGCCTTTGAGGCCGTGCACGTGACCCTGCCGCGCCGGCTGGCCGCCGCCTGCCAGCGCCAGGGCGTGCGCCGGCTGATCCATGTCAGCGCGCTGGGCGCCGATCCGCAGGGCCCATCGCGCTACCTGCGCAGCAAGGGCCGGGGCGAGGCCGTGCTGCGCGAGGCCGACCTGGACCTGACCCTGCTGCGCCCCTCCGTCATCTTTGGCGCGGGCGACCGTCTCCTCAATCTGTTCGCGCAGTTGCAGGCCCTGTTCCCGGTGTTGCCGCTGGCCGGGGCGAACGCCCGCTTCCAGCCGGTCTGGGTGGCGGATGTGGCCGCCGCGATCGCCACCTGCCTGGAACGCCCCGCCACCGCCGGCCAGACCTTCGAATGCGCCGGCCCCGAGGAAGCCACCCTGGCCCAGCTGGTGCGGCTGGCCGGCGAGGCCAGTGGCAACCCGCGGCCGATCCTGCCGCTGCCGGCCCCGCTGGCCACGCTGCAGGCCTGGCTGATGGAGCAAGCCCCGGGCGAGCCGCTGATGAGCCGGGACAACCTGGCCTCGATGACCGTGCCCAACGTGGTCACCGGACAGCTGCCCGGCTTGGCGGCGCTGGGCATCACGCCGACCCCGTTGCTGGCCGTCGTCCCGGGCTACCTGCGCCCCGGCCAACGCTGTGCGCGGCTGGACGCCTGGCGCGCCCGGCACCGCTGACCTTCCCCATCCCACAAGGAACCTGGCCATGCAAGCCTATGTCGTCGGAGGCGCGGTGCGCGATGAGCTGCTGGGGCGGCCGGTGCACGACCATGACTGGGTGGTGGTGGGTGCCACGCCGGAACAGATGCTGGCCGCCGGCTACACCCCGGTGGGCAAGGACTTCCCGGTCTTCCTGCACCCGCAGACGCACGAGGAATACGCCCTGGCCCGCACCGAGCGCAAGACTGCGCCGGGCTACCACGGCTTCGTCTTCCACGCTGCGCCCGAGGTCACGCTGGAGCAGGACCTGCAGCGCCGCGACCTGACCATCAACGCCATCGCCCGCGCCGAGGACGGCACGCTGATCGACCCCTGCGGCGGCCAGCGCGATCTGGCCGCCAAGGTGCTGCGCCATGTCAGCGCCGCCTTTGCCGAGGACCCGGTGCGCATCCTGCGGCTGGCCCGCTTCGCCGCCCGCTTCCCCGACTTCTCCGTGGCGCCGGAAACGCTGGCCCTGATGCGCCAGATGGTGGCGGCTGGCGAAGTGGACGCGCTGGTGGCCGAGCGGGTCTGGCAGGAGCTGGCCACCGGCCTGATGGAGACACGCCCCAGCCGCATGCTGGAAGTGCTGCGTGACTGCGGCGCCCTGGCCCGGCTGCTGCCGGAGGTGGACCGCCTGTGGGGCGTGCCCCAGCGGCCCGAATTCCACCCCGAGGTGGACACCGGCGCCCACCTGCTGCTGGTGCTGGACCAGGCCGCGCGCCTGCAGGCCCCGCTGTCTGCCCGCTTTGCCGCGCTGTGCCACGACCTGGGCAAGGGCACGACCCCGCCCGAAGAGTGGCCGCGCCACATCGCCCACGAGGCCCGCGGCGAACGCCTGACCCGCGAACTCTGCGCCCGCCTGAAGCCGCCCGCCGAGTGCAGCGAACTGGCCCTGGTGGTGGCGCGCGAGCACACCCACATCCACCAGGCCGCCACCTTTGGTGCCGCCGCGGTGCTGCGCCTGCTGGAACGCTGCGACGCCTTCCGCCGGCCCGAGCGCTTTGAGCTGGCCCTCTTGGCCTGCGAGGCCGATGCCCGCGGCCGCCTGGGCCTGGAACACGCCGACTACCCCAGCGCCCCGTTGCTGCGCCAGGCCCTG
>JAYSCA010000620.1:0-2138 GCA_041915165.1 Ideonella sp. | reverse complement strand
GGCTTGAGCCCGTCGAGCCGGTAGCCGGAGACATCGAAGGCATACAGCCGGCCGGTGTTGCGCATGGCCGCGCCCAGCGCCAGGGTCTTGCCACCCGCCCCGGCGCAGAAATCGACCACCATCTCGCCCCGCTTGGCACCCAGCATCAGGGCCAGCAGCTGGCTGCCTTCGTCCTGGACCTCCACGTCGCCGCGCAGGAAGAGCGGCAGCTTCTGCAGGGCCGGCTTGCCCTGCACCCGCAGCCCCCAGGGGGAATACGGTGTGGGTTCGGCCTCGATGCCGGCTTCCTTCAGCTCGGCCAGCACGGTCTCCCGCTTGGCCTTGAGCAGGTTGACCCGCAGGTCCAGCGGTGCGGGCTCTTCCATGGCCGCCACCAGGGCCGGGAATTCCTCGCCAAGCTCGGTCTTGAGCGCATTGGCCAGCCAGTCCGGCAGGTTGACCCGCACCTTTTCCGGCAACGTGGTGGTGTCCACTTCACGCACCTGACTCAGCCAGGCCACCTCGTTGGGGCCCAGGGCGCCACGGATGAAGGTCTCGCTGCCCTGCCAGGCCAGGATGGCCAGCCGGCGTTCCAGCGCCCCGGTGCCGCTCTGGGCCAGGTGGGCCCACAGCAGACGGCGACGGAGCACCGCGTAGGCCGTTTCGGCCAGGCTGTGGCGTTCACGCGGCCCCAGGTTGCGGTGCTTGCGAAAGAAGGCCGACACGATGGTGTCGGCGGGTTGGTCTAGTTTGAGCACTTGGCGCACCAGATCGGTGGCCAGGTCCAGCAGGGCATTCGGATGCATGGGCCGGATTATCCCTGCCCGGCTTGGCAGGAGCGCTGAGGCGCTTCCCTCAGAGCGCCCACTGGGCCACGCCGCCGCGGTGGCGCACCCGGCCGTCCGCCAGCTCCAGCTGGTCTTCCACGAACCAGCGCACGGCCTGCGGATAGATCACATGCTCCTGCACCAGCACCCGGGCCGCCAGGCTGTCTTCGTCATCGTTCGGCAGCACCGGCACGGCCGCCTGGGCCACGATGGGACCGTGGTCCAGCTCGGCGGTGACGAAATGCACCGTCGCCCCCGCCAGCTTGCAGCCCTGCTCGATCGCCCGGCGGTGGGTGTGCAGGCCAGGGAAGGCCGGCAGCAGCGAGGGGTGGATGTTCAGCAACCGGCCTTCGTAGTGCTGCACGAAGCCGGCGCTCAGGATGCGCATGAAGCCGGCCAGCACCAGCAGATCGGGGGCGAAGCCATCGATCACCCGGATCAGCTCGGCATCGTAATGTTCCCGGTCCGGATGGCCCCGGTGGTCCACCACCGCGGTGGTGAGGCCCCGCTCGGCGGCCCAGGCCAGGCCCGCGGCCTCGGCCTTGTTGCTCACCACGGCCGCCACCTCGGCGGGCCAGCCTTCGGCGGCACAGGCCTCGACGATGGCCTGCATGTTGCTGCCCCGGCCGGACAGGAGGATGACGATTCGCTTCATGAGGGGCGTGAGTGTAAGGCTCTGCCAGAATGGTCCGATCTCTGCATTACCGCCGCCACGCATGAATCCCCAGCTGCAAGCCTCCCTGCTGATGATGGGATCGTCTTTTCTGTTCGCCCTGATGGGGGTGTGCGTGAAACTGGCCTCGGCCCGCTACGGCTCGGGCGAGATCGTCTTCTACCGCGGCCTGGTCGGCGCCCTGTTCATCACCGGCCTGGTCGTCTGGCGCGGTGGCAGCCTGCGCACCCGCTATCCCAGCATGCACCTGAGCCGCAGCATCGTGGGCGTGGGCGCCATGGCCCTCTGGTTCTATGCCATCGGCCAGCTGCCCTTGGCCACCGCCATCACGCTGAACTACATGTCCTCGATCTGGATGGCCCTGTTCCTGATCGGCGGCGCCGTGCTGGTCGGCTCGTCCGACCGGGTGGACATGCGCCTGGTGCTGACCGTGCTCACCGGCTTCGTCGGCGTCGCGCTGGTGCTGCGCCCGTCCCTCACCCCTGAGCAATGGCCGGGCGCGCTGGCCGGGCTGTGCTCGGGCATGATGTCCGCCATGGCCTATCTGCAAGTCACCGCCCTGGGGCGGGTGGGCGAGCCCGAGTACCGCGTGGTGTTTTACTTCTCGCTGGGCACCGCGGTGGTGGGCGCGGCCATCGCCCTGACCAGTGGCTTCCACA
>JAYSCA010000619.1:0-2143 GCA_041915165.1 Ideonella sp. | reverse complement strand
CAATCGTCGCGTCTTCATGATGACCGTTGCTGCCGTCGGTACCGGCCTGACCGCCGCCCGCGCCATGGCGCAAGCCAAGCTCGACGAGAAGGATCCGCAAGCCGTCAGCCTGGGTTATGTGGCTGACTCGGCCAAGGCCGATGCCAAGAAGTACCCGCAGCACCAAGCCAGCCAAAAGTGCAACGGCTGCGCGCTGTTCCAAGGCAAGCCCGCCGACGCCGCCGGCCCCTGCAGCCTGTTTGGCGGCAAGACCGTGTCCGGCAAGGGCTGGTGCAGCGCCTGGGCCAAGAAGGCCTGATCGCCCTCTCCAGCGGGGCCACTTTGGCCCCGCGGAACAAAAAAGGAACGCCGTGGCGTTCCTTTTTTTTGGGGTGGCGGCAGGCCGTTCAGCCCAGCCAGCTCCCCACCTTGTCGCGCGAGGGCACGCCGCCGGCGTGCACCACCTTGCCGTCGATCACCACGGCGGGCGTGCTCATCACGCCATAGCCCATGATCGACGGGATGTCCTCGACCTTGCTCAGGGCGATGGCCACGCCTTTCTCTGCCGCGACCTCCTCGATCACGCGCACGGTGTTGCGGCAGTTGGCACAGCCGGTGCCCAGTACCTTGATGTCCACAATGAACTCCTCATGAAAAGGCCGCCGCCGGGCGGCCGGGGACGATGAACGGCTGTGGTGTCACAGCACGCGGTTGAAGACGAAGCCAACCAGCAGGATGCCGCAGGCCACGATGCCGGCGAAGGTCAGGATCAGGCGCAGCTTGAGCACCTTGCGCAGGATGATCATCTCCGGCAGCGAGAGCGCGATCACGCTCATCATGAAGGCCAGCACGGTGCCCAGCGCAGCGCCCTTGGCCAGCAGGGCCTGGACGATGGGGATGACGCCCGCCGCGTTGGTGTACATCGGCACCCCCAGCAGCACCGCCACCGGCACGGCCCACCACGGCGCGTTCTGGCCCATGATGGACGCCATGAAGTCCTGCGGCACCCAGCCATGGATGGCCGCGCCCAGCGCGATGCCGATCAGGATGTAGGGCCAGACCTGGCCGACGATGGTCCGCACCGCGTCCCGGCCGGCCTGGATGCGTTCGGCAAGCGACAGCCCCTGGTCCGGCGCCGCGGCCTGCACGCGCGGCATCTGCGTCACCCAGTCCTCCAGGTGGCGCTCCAGGCGCAAACGCCCCAGTGTCCAGCCGGCGACGATGGCCACCGTCAGCCCCAACCCCAGGTAGAGCGCGGCCACCTTCCAGCCGAACATGCCGAACAGCAGCGTCAAGGCCACCTCGTTGACCATCGGCGCCGAGATGAGGAACGAGAACGTCACCCCCAGCGGCACGCCGGCCTGCACGAAGCCGATGAACAGCGGCACCGCCGAGCAGGAACAGAACGGCGTCACGATGCCCAGGCAGGCCGCCAGCACGTTGGCCACGCCCTCGGAGCGGCCGGCCAGCAGTGCGCGGGTGCGCTCCGGGGTGAAGTAGGAGTTCACCATCCCCATCACGAACACCACGCCGGTCAGCAGCAGCAGCACCTTCGGGGTGTCGTAGAAGAAGAACTCCACCGCCGACCCCAGCGGGCTGGCCGGGTCCAGCGGCAGCTGCCGCACCAGCGCCGCCGACAGCGGCTGCAGCAGCTGGTACAGGCCCAGCCACAGCAATGCGGCCAGCGCCAGCCCAGCGCGGGGATGTTGTTGGGGGATCCGGACCCAGGGCCGGGCTCTGACGTCTGACATGGCCTCTCCTTCTGCTGAAGAGAAGACGACGATCGCGCAAAAGGATGCAGGGCGCGGCCGGGCCCCGCGCCAGAAATTGTTCTAGATCAATTTCCGGTGGGCTATTGCCCGCCGGCCCGGGGGGTGTGGCTGCAGACGCTGCCGTCGCTGTCGAAGCGGACCTGGCAGGCCGTCACCATCTGGGCGCGCAGGCGTTCCCGGGCGCGCAGCAAGCGGGATTTGGCGGCCGACAGGCTGAGGCCCTGCGCCTGCGCGAAGGCCTGCACCGTCTGCCCCTGCAGGTCGCAGGCGCGGACGATGGCGGCATCGTCCGGCCGCAGCTCCCCCAGCACCCGCAGCAGGCAGTCGCCGAGGCGGTCCACCGGCGCCAGCCCGGGCGCGCGCGGGTCGGCCGCTTCCTGGGGCAGGGCCTC
>JAYSCA010000618.1:0-2145 GCA_041915165.1 Ideonella sp. | reverse complement strand
CGATGTCCACCCCGCCGATCTCGATGGTGCCGCTGCTGGGGCTGTCGATGCCGGCGATCAGGTTGAGCAGGGTGCTCTTGCCCGAGCCGGAGGGGCCCATCAGCGCGATGAACTCGCCGGGCATCACGGTGAGGTGGATGTCCAGCAGCACGGGGATGGTCTGGTCGCCGCGCCGGTAGTGCTTGCCCAGCGAGCGGATGCGGATCAGCGGCGTGGGGTCAGCGGCCATTCACTTGGCTCCCGCGGCGGCCACCTTGACCCGCGCCTGGTCCTTCAGGCCTTCGGGCGGCGAGAGCACCAGGCGGTCGCCGGCCTTCAGCCCGCCGGCCTGGCGCAGCTCGACCACATCGCCCAGGGTGCGGCCCTTGGCCACGGTGACGGCGCTGGCCTTGTCGTCGGCGCCGATGCGGAAGACCACCGCGTGCCCATCGCGGGTGGCGATGGCCTGCGGCGGCACGGCCAGCACCGGCTGCTGGTCGGCGGCGCTGACGGCCTGGGACAGGAAGCTCACCTTGGCGCTCATCTCCGGCAGGATGCGCGGGTCCAGCTGCGCGAAGCGCACCTTGGTCATCACCGTGGCCTTGGCCCGGTCCACCGTGGGCACGATGCGCGAGACGCTGCCGCGAAAACGCACGCCGGGGATGGCGTCCAGCGTGATCTCCACCGGCTGATCGGGCTTGACCTGGGCCACGTTGGATTCGGAGACATCGGCCTCGACCTCCAGCGTGGACATGTCGGCCACCGTCACCACCGCGCCCGAGGTGCCCGAGGCATTGGAGAAGGGCGTGATCAGGTCGCCCACATTGGCGTTCTTGACCAGCACCACGCAGTCGAAGGGCGCACGGATCTCGGTGAAGTCACGGTTGACCTGCTGGACCTGCACCTGGGCCTGGGCCTGGGCCAGGCTGGCGCGCGCGGTGCCCACGCCGGCCAGCGCGGCGGCGGTGGCGGCCTGGGCGGCCCGGGCCTGGGTGCGGGCCGTCTCCACCGCCTGGGGCGAGACGAAGTTCTGGGCCGCCAGGCCTTCGGTGCGGCGCAGGTTGTCCTCGGCCAGGGCCTGCTGGGCCTGGGCCTGGGCCTGGCTGGCCTGGGCCTGCCTGAGCGCTGCCTCGGCCTGCTGCACCCCGGCTTGGCTGGCGGTGAGCGAGGCCAGCACGTCCGACGCATCCAGCCGCGCGATCAGCTCGCCCTTCTTGAGCACGCTGCCCTCGCGCACTGCCAGTTCCACCAGCCGACCAGTGGCCTTGGACGCTACGGCCGCGCGGCGCTGGGCCACCACATAGCCCGAAGCGGCCAGCAGGTTGTACTGCTGCGAGCCGTAGGCCGTCTGCACCGCGGTGGCCTGCACCTCGGTGGTATGGGGGCCGAACAGGCCCACCGCCACGGCGATGGCCACGCCCACCGCCAGCGCCACCGGCCAGCGCCGCCGGCGCCGATGCGCGGCCGCGCCGCGCTGGATCTGGAGCCCGGCCAGGCCGGGGTGAGCCGATGCGGAGGGCGAAGGAGAGGACGGCGCGGAATCGACCATGGTGGGCAGGAGCAGACCGGAGTGGCCAAGCATGCCACGAGAAACCCCCAGGTCCTGTGCACGAAAGCAGGGTTGATAACGTTGGAACCTCGTCACCCGGACCGGCTCTGACACCGGTGCCCCGCATTTCCGCCACAAGGAACCCGTTGTGAACCGTCGAGATTTCTCCCTCCAGACCGTCGCCGCCCTGCTGACCGGGGCGCTGGCGGCCTGCGACCAGTCCCCCGCCCAGGCCGCCGCCCCCAGCGTCACCAAGCTGCCCGCCCAGCAGGCCTATGGGCTGGCCGCCAAGGGCCAGGGCTTCGTGATGGGGCCGATGATGGCCGCCAACACGGTCTACGTCTTCTTCGACACCACCTGCCCGCACTGCGCCCACCTGTGGGAGGCCACCCAGCCGCTGGCCGGCAAGGTGAAGATCGTCTGGATCCCGGTGGGCTTTCTGCAGCCCAAGTCCACCACCCAGGGCGCGACCATCCTGTCGGCCCCGGATCCGAAGGCCGCCATGAGCCTCAACGAACAGCGCCTGATGGCCCGCCAGGGCGGCATCACGCCGGCCGAGAACCTGCCGGACGCGGTGCTGCAAAAGGTCAAGGGCAACACCGCGCTGCTGCTGCAGA
>JAYSCA010000617.1:0-2160 GCA_041915165.1 Ideonella sp. | reverse complement strand
AACGACAAGCCCTTCTGCACCGGCGAGCGCACCCAGGAAGGCTTCTACCGCGTCAAGAACGGTCTGGAGCAAGCCATCAGCCGCGGCGTGGCTTACGCGCCCTATGCCGACCTGGTGTGGTGCGAAACCGGCACGCCGGACCTGGGCTTCGCCCGTGAGTTCGCGCAGGCCGTGCACGCCGCCTGCCCGGGCAAGCTGCTGAGCTACAACTGCTCGCCGTCCTTCAACTGGAAGAAGAACCTGGACGACCGCACCATCGCGCGCTTCCAGGACGATCTCTCGGCGCTGGGCTACAAGTACCAGTTCATCACGCTGGCCGGCATCCACATCAACTGGTTCAACACCTTCCAGTTCGCCCACGCTTACGCCCGCGGCGAAGGCATGAAGCACTACACCGAAATGGTTCAAGAGCCGGAATTCAAGGCGCGTGAGCAGGGCTACACCTTCGTGTCGCACCAGCAGGAAGTCGGCGCCGGCTACTTCGACGACGTGACCACCGTGATCCAGGGCGGTTCTTCCAGCGTGAAGGCCCTGACCGGCTCGACCGAAGAAGAGCAGTTCCATTGATCCTCGAATCGGCCTGACCCCGCGCGATCTGCGGGGCCAGCCAGGCCCGGCCGCCACAAGCGGTCGGGCCTTTTTTCTGGGCGGTGCGGCCTCAGCGCAGGCTGCTGACGTAGCGCGCCGGCGCCGGGCGCGGGCTGCTGCCGCGGCCCAGTCGGCTGTCCTCGAAGCCCGAGTGGGGCCCCTTGTCGCCGGCCGCGGGCGCGGTCCCCGGGGTGGCGGACTGCGCGGGGAACAGCGCCGTCTGCAGCCGTTGGCCCCATTCCAGCAATTCCGGGTGGGCGGTTTCGGCCAGGGCCAGGCGGATCACCTCGCGGGCGTATTCCGGGCTGCGGATCATCCACTCGACATCCGTGACCCGGCCGATCTTGCGCCGCATCACCACATGCAGGTGAGCGGCCACGGCCAGCTTTTCGCTTTCCAGCATCTCCACACCTCCAGTTCCATCGACATCGTCACTGTGCGCCTGCCCGGCGCGGGGTTCACTCCACCCGCTCGCCGTGCTGGCTCAGATCCAGACCTTCCTGCTCCTGCTTGTCGGTGATGCGCAGGCCGATCACGAAATCCACCACCCACAGGATCGCGGCCGAGACCAGGCCGCTGTAGAGCAGCGTGGCCACCACGGCCAGGGCCTGCGTGGCCACCGAACCCTCCACGCCACCAATGCGCGGATCGGCCAGCCAGCCGGTCATCAGTGCGCCGATGACGCCGCCGACGCCGTGCACGCCGAACACGTCCAGCGAGTCGTCCACGCCCAGCATGCGCTTGAGCCCGGTCGCGCCCCAGTAGCAGCCCACCCCGGCGACCACGCCGATCAGCACCGCGGACGACGGGCCGACGAAGCCCGACGCGGGGGTGATGGCCACCAGGCCGGCGACCACGCCGCTGCTCAGACCCAGCAGGGTGGGGGTCCGGCGCACGATCCATTCGGCCAGCATCCAGCTCAGCGCTGCGGCGGCCGCTGCCAGCTGGGTCACCAGCATGGCCATGCCGGCCCGGCCATCGGCCGCCGCGGCCGAGCCACCGTTGAAGCCCATCCAGCCCACCCACAGCAGGCAGGCGCCGGCCATGGTGTAGCCCAGGTTGGCCGGCATCAGGGCCACCTGCCCGTAACCGCGCCGGGGCCCCAGGATGAAGGCCGCGACCAGACCGGCCACGCCCGCGTTGATGTGCACCACCGTGCCACCGGCGAAGTCCAGTGCACCGCGCTGGGCCAGCCAGCCGTCCGGCGACCAGACCCAGTGCGCCACCGGGGCGTAGACCAGCAGGGTCCACAGCGCCATGAACCACAGCAGGCCGGCAAAGCGCATGCGTTCGGCAAAGGCGCCGACGATCAGCGCGGGCGTGATCACCGCGAAGCTCAGCTGGAACATGCTGAACACCGCCTCGGGCACCGTGGCGGCCAGCGGGTGGACGGACACCAGGTTGTGCAGCTTGTCGAACTGCAGCGTGGCCAGCCACATCGACTCAGTGCCCCCCAGCCAGGCCGAGCCGGGCATGAAGGCCAGGCTGTAGCCCGCCACGAACCACAGCACCGTGACCAGGGCGGACACCGCCAGCACCTGGGCCATCGTGCCCAGGATGTTCTTCTTGCGC
>JAYSCA010000616.1:0-2165 GCA_041915165.1 Ideonella sp. | reverse complement strand
GGGACGAGGTGATCGATGTCATGGTGAAACCCGGTGGTGCGACCCGCTCACAGGCGGCTCAGGCGGCGCATGCGTTCGCTGGGGGTGACGATGTCGGTCAGGCGGATACCGAACTTGTCGTTCACCACCACCACCTCGCCCTGGGCGATCAGGAAGCCGTTGACCAGCACGTCCATCGGCTCGCCGGCCAGCGCGTCGAGCTCGACCACCGAGCCCTGGGCCAGCTGCAAGATGTTCTTGATCGGGATGCGGGTGCGGCCGAGCTCCACGGTCAGCTGGACCGGGATGTCCAGGATCATGTTGATGTCGTTGCCGGCCCCCGCCCCGCCCGTGGTGGGCGCGAAGTTGGTGAAGGCGGCCGGCGACACCTGCTCGGGCGCGGGGCTGACCTCGCTGGCCACCGGGCTGGTGGCCTTGGACTCGGCCAGGGCCGCGGCCCAGGCATCGGCCATGTCGTCCTGGTCGCCGTCCTGCGGGGTGTTTGCTTCTTCAGCTGACATTGTGATCTCCCAGCCAGCCCAGGTTGGAGCCGGTCAGCAAACGTTCGATCTTGATGGCGTAATGCCCGTTGGAGGTGCCGTAGTGGCAGTCGAAGACGGGCACGCCGTCCACCTTGGCCTGGATCTCGGGCTCCAGGTCCAGCTCGATGAAGTCGCCGGGCTTGAGGGCCAGCAGTTGCTCCACCGTGGCCGGGGCCGTGCCCAGTTCGGCCACCAGGTCCACCTCGGCCGCCTGGATCTGCTGCTTGAGCAGCTTGACCCAGCGGTGGTCCACCTCGACCGAGTCCCCCTGCATCGACGAATACAGCACGTCGCGGATGGGCTCCAGCGTCGAGTAGGGAATGCAGAAGTGCACCGAGCCCGAGGTCTCGCCGATCTCCAGCGTGAAGCTGGTGGCCACGACGATCTCGCTGGGGGTGGCGATGTTGGCGAACTGGGGCTGCATCTCCGAGCGCTGATAGTCCAGCTCCAGCGGGTAGATGCCGCGCCAGGCGCGCTTGTATTCCTCGGCGATGCAGGCCACCAGGCGCTCGATCACCCGCTGCTCGGTGGCCGAGAAATCGCGGCCCTCGATGCGGGTGTGGAACTTGCCGGAGCCGCCGAACAGCGAATCGATGACCGCGAAGACGATGCTCGGGTCGCAGACGATCAGGCCCGAGCCGCGCAGCGGCCGCACCTGCATCAGGTTGAAGTTGGTGGGCACCACGATCTCGCGCAGGAAGGCGCTGTACTTCTGCACCTTGATGCCGCCGATCGAGACCTCGGGGCTCTTGCGGATCATGTTGAACAGCCCGACGCGGATGTTGCGCGCGAAGCGTTCGTTGATGATCTCCATGGTCGGCATGCGACCCCGGACGATGCGCTCCTGGCTCGCCAGGTCGTAAGGGCGCACGCCATCGACGGGCGCCTCTTCCTGCTCGAGCTTCTGGCTTTCGCCGGTGATGCCCTGCAGCAGCGCGTCGACTTCGTCTTGCGAAAGAATCTGCTGGTTCACGGGACGTGACCTCGTAATCCGGTGCGGGCTACTGGATGATGAAGCTGGAGAACTGCACTGCCTTGATCGGCGAGTCGTCGATCGAGTCGTAGCTGCGGCGACGGCGCTTCTTGCCCGGCACGGGGGCCTCTTCCACCGCGTCCGGATCTTCCAGCTCGATGCCCAGCGGCAGCGCCGCCTCGCGCAGGATCTGCTGGGCCAGCTTTTCCTTGCCGCCCTCGGCCATCAGATCCTCGGAACTCTTGTGACCCAGCAGCAGCAGGATGTTGTTGCGGATGGCCGGCAGGTAGGCCTTGATTTCTTCACCAGCCTTCTCGTCCTCGACCTGCAGGGTCACGCCGATCTGGGCATAGCGATCGCTGTCGCGGTCGGCCAGGTTGACGACGAAGGGGTCCAGCGGCACGAACACCGGCGGATGCTTGGGATCTTCCTTCTTGTGCTCGCGCTTGGGCTTTTTCTCGACCTGGGCGGTCTCGTCGCCGCCATCCTCGCTGTCGGCCGACTGCTTCTTCAACAGCAGGAAGGCCGCCGCGCCGCCGCCCAGCACCAGCAGCAGGACGAGCGCGAGCACGATGATGATCAGCTTCTTCTTGCCCTTGGGGGGCGGCGCATCGGCGGCGGGCGCTGCGGCGGACATGGCGGCTCCTTGTTCCCTGTTCTGAGGAGCCCCG
>JAYSCA010000615.1:0-2176 GCA_041915165.1 Ideonella sp. | reverse complement strand
CCGGGTGACGGACGAGGCCGGCCAGACCCGTTTCACCCTGGTCGTGCTGGCGGCCGATGGGCTGGGCTGGGGCCAGCTGTGCGAGTTCATCACCCGGCTGCGGCGGGCCAGCCCGGTCAAGGGCCAGTACCGGCTGACGCAGGACCTGATCGACGGCGAGGCCCTGGCCGGCTGCGTGGTGCTGGCCCTGCCCGAGCGCGACCTGGACGACGCGGCCCTGCAGGACCTGGCGCGCTGGCTGCTGCGCCACTTCACCGGCCGCTGCTGGTGGGGGGTGAGCCTGCTGCGCGCGCTGGACGACGAGCGCTGGCTGGAGCGGCTGCAGGCGGTGTCGGCGGCCAGCGCCATCCCCTGCGTGGCCTGCGGGGACGTGCACTTCCACGTGCGCTCGCGCAAGCCCTTGCAGGATGTGCTGACCGCCATCCGCCTGCGCCGGCCGCTGACCGCCTGCGGCCTGGACCTGCAGCCCAATGCCGAGCGCCACCTGCGCACCCGGCTGCGCCTGGCCCAGGTCTACCCGCCCGCGCTGCTGGCCGAGACCCTGGCCGTGTCGGCGCGCTGTCACTTCTCGCTGGACGAACTGAGCTACCACTACCCCGACGAGTTCATCCCGCCGGGCCAGACGGCGGCCAGCCACCTGCGCACGCTGACCTGGGCCGGCGCGGCCGAGCGCTGGCCCGAGGGGGTGCCTGAGGAGCACCGCCTGAAGATCGAACACGAGCTGGCCCTGATCGACGATCTGCACTACGAGCACTACTTCCTGACGGTGGCTGACATCGTGCAGTTCGCCCGCGGCCGCGGCATCCTCTGCCAGGGTCGCGGCAGCGCGGCCAACAGCCTGGTCTGCTACTGCCTGGGCATCACCGCGGTCGGGCCCGACCGCCTCACCGCGCTGTTCGAGCGTTTCATCTCCAAGGAGCGCAACGAGCCGCCGGACATTGACGTGGACTTCGAGCACGAGCGGCGCGAGGAGGTCATCCAGTACCTCTACAGCAAGTACGGCCGCGAGCGGGCCGCGCTGACGGCCGCTGTCATCAGCTACCAGCCGCGCAGCGCGCTGCGCGACGTGGGCAAGGCTCTGGGTTTCACGCCCGAGCAGCTTGACGCCCTGTCCAGCGCCCACCGCGGCTGGGAGACCCGCGGCCCCGACGCTACCCGGGTGGCCGAGACCGGCCTGGACCCGGACGCGCTGGCGGTGCAGCAGCTGCTGCAGCTGGCCACCCAACTGCAGGGTTTTCCGCGCCACCTGTCCCAGCACACGGGGGGCTTTGTGCTGACGGCGGGCCGGCTCTCGCGCATGGTGCCCATCGAGAACGCCAGCATGAAGAACCGCACCGTCATCCAGTGGGACAAGGACGATCTGGACGCGCTGGGCCTGATGAAGGTGGACGTGCTGGCCCTGGGCATGCTGAGCGCGCTGCGCAAGACGCTGGCCATGGTGGGCCAGCGGGAAGGGCGGACCCTCGCGCTCTACCAGGTGCCCGAGGGCGACGACCCCACCTACGACATGATCGGCCGGGCCGACACGGTCGGCGTGTTCCAGATCGAGAGCCGGGCGCAGATGAGCATGCTGCCGCGGCTGCGGCCCCGGCGCTATTACGACCTGGTGATTGAGGTGGCCCTGGTGCGGCCCGGTCCCATCCAGGGCGGGGCGGTGCACCCCTACCTGGACCGGCGCCAGGGCAAGGTGCCCGTGACTTACCCGCGCGAGGAGCTGAAGGTGGCGCTGGCGCGCACCTTGGGCGTGCCCATCTTCCAGGAGCAGTGCATGCAAATTGCCATGGTGGCCGCCGGCTTCAGCGCCGGCGAGGCCGATGGTCTGCGCCGCGCCATGGCGGCCTGGAAGCGCAAGGGCGGGCTGGAGAAGTACCACGACCGCCTGGTGGGCGGCATGGTGGCGCGCGGCTATGAACAGGATTTCGCCGAGGGCGTGTTCAAGCAGATCCAGGGCTTCAGCGACTACGGCTTCCCGGAAAGCCATGCGGCCTCCTTCGCCCTGCTGGTCTACGCCAGCGCCTGGCTCAAATGCCATTACCCGGCGGAGTTCCTGGTCGGCCTGCTCAATTCCCAGCCCATGGGCTTCTACAGCCCGGCCCAGCTGGTGCAGGACGCCCGGCGCCACCAGGTGACGGTGTGGCCGGTGGACGTGCAGCACAGCGGGGTGGACAGCGCGCTG
>JAYSCA010000614.1:305-2178 GCA_041915165.1 Ideonella sp. | reverse complement strand
CCGCAGGCCGAGCAGCTCGAGGCCCAGTGGCTGCAGATGCAGCGCCTGGCCACCGAAGCCCAACAGCTCAAGGGCCAGCCGCCCATCACCACGGCCCAGGCCACCGAGGCCCTGCAGTCCGCCACCCAGCGCCTGGGTTCGGTGGGCCAACTGGCCGTGCTGGGCGACCGGGCCACACTGACCGTCCAGGGCGCCACGCCCGACCAGCTGCGCAGCTGGCTGGGTGAAGCGCGCCAGGGCGCGCGGACCCGCCCAATCGAGGTGCAACTGCAGCGCGACGGCACCGGCCACCTCAGTGGCCGCATCGTCGTCAGCTTGCCGGGCCAGCCATGACCCGCGCCTTCCGCCTGCACGCTCGCCCCGGACCCGCCCGCGCACCGGCGCCCGCCCGCCCGGCCCAGGCCCGGCTGCGTGCCTGGGCGTGGGCCGGCCTCGTCATCGGCAGTCTGCTGACCCTGCCGGCCGTGCTGCCCGCCGCCTGGCTGGCGCGGGCGGTCGGCCAGGCCACCGACGGGCGGTTGCAGCTGGCCGAGGCCGAGGGCAGCTGGTGGAACGGCAGCGCCCTGCCCCTGTTGACCGGCGGCCCCGGCAGCCGGGATGCCGCCGTGCTGCCCTCGCGCTTGCACTGGCGGCTGGGCCTGCACTGGAACGGCCTGAGCCTGACACTGTCGCAGCCCTGCTGCGCCGCGCAGCCCTTCACCGTGCGCTGGCTGGCCGGCTGGCGCCAGAACCGCATCGAAGTCCAGACCGCCCCGGGCGGCGCCCTGGGCCAATGGCCCGCCGCCTGGCTGAGCGGTCTGGGCGCGCCCTGGAACACGCTGCGCCCGGATGGCCAGCTGCGTCTGAGCAGCCAGGGGCTGGCCTTGACGCTGCAAGGCGGCGTGCTGTCGGTCCAGGGCCTGGCGCAGGCCGAGCTGCTGCAGGTCTCCTCGCGGCTGGTGCCGCTGGACAGCCTGGGCAGCTACCGGCTGCAACTCTCCGGTCAGGCGGACGGGCCTGCCCGCCTGACCCTGCAGACCCTGGAAGGGGCCCTGCAGCTGCAAGGCCAGGGGGAATGGCGCGGCGGGCGCCTGCGCTTCCAGGGACAGGCCCAGGCCGCGCCGGGACAGGAACCGGTCTTGAACAATCTGCTGAACATCATCGGCCGGCGCCAGGGGGCGCGGTCCATCATTTCCATCGGGTGAACATGAGCTCTCGCAACCACCTCGCACCGCGCGGCGTCCAGGCCGCACCGCAGACCCGCCTCAAGCCCCTGGCCGTGCTGCTGTCGCTGAGCCTGGCAGGCCCCTTTCCGCTGCACGCGGCCAGCGACGATCCACCGATGCCGGCCACGCGCCACCACGCCCCGGTGACACTGAACTTCGTCGACGCCGATGTCGATGCGGTTTCGCGGGCAGTCGGCGCCATGCTGGACCGCCAGATCGTCGTGGACCCGCGGGTGCGCGGCAAGATCACCGTCACCAGCGAGAAGCCGCAGCCGCCGCTGGAGGCCTGGCGCAGCTACCTGGCCGCGCTGCGGGGCCTGGGCTTCACGGTGGTCGAGAACGCCGGCCTGCTGAAGGTGGTGCCGGAAGCCGAGGCCAAGCTGCAGGCTGGCACCGTGGCAGTGGGCACGTCGAGCACCCGGGGCGACCAGATCATCACCCAGATCTTCCGCCTCAACCACGAGAACCCGAACAACCTGGTGCCGGTGCTGCGGCCGCTGATCAGCGCCAACAACACCATCAACGCCAACCCCAGCAACGGCACGCTGGTCATCACCGACTACGCCGACAACCTGCAGCGCCTGGGCAAGATCATTGCCGCGCTGGACCAGCCCGCCGCCTCGGAGGTGGAGGTGGTGCCCATCCGGTACGCGATGGCGTCCGACCTG
>JAYSCA010000614.1:0-295 GCA_041915165.1 Ideonella sp. | reverse complement strand
ACCTGGCGCCGCTGGTGCAGAAGCTGAGCGACGTGGCCGCCACCAACGCCCCCGGCGCCGCGGCTGCGCAGGCGGGCAGCAGCACCTCCATCCTGGTGGAGCCCCGCACCAACGCGCTGGTGATCCGCGCCGCCAACCCGACCCGCATGGCCGCGGCCAAGGCCCTGATCGACAAGCTCGACCGCCCGGTGCCCGGCGGCGGGCCGGCCGGCAACATCTGGGTGGTCTACCTGAAGAACGCCGATGCCGTGCGCCTGGCCGAGGTGCTGCGTGCGGCGATGGCCAGCGGTGCCGC
>JAYSCA010000613.1:0-2182 GCA_041915165.1 Ideonella sp. | reverse complement strand
GTGCTGCCGCCGTCGACCGACGCCACCCCGGCGCCGCATCCGTTCGACTGAACGGGACCGGCCGGGGGCGCGCGCTCAGTCGATCGCGCCCGGCCGGTCGAACTGCCAGAGCACCCAGACCAGGCCCAGGCTGGCCGGCGGCATCAGCCACGGATTGACGATGCCCGCCACCAGCGGGGCCACCATCAGGAAGCTGCGCAGCCCCCAGCCATACAGGTAGCCGGCCCGGGTCAGGTAATCGGTGGCCAGTGGCACCAGGGCCTCGCGCTGCGGCGTGGCCGCCGGCAGGGACAGCGCAAAGCCGGCGTGGTTGTAGTAGCGCATCGACAGCGCCGAACACACGAACGAGCCGAACAGCACCCCCATCAGCGCCAGCCCCAGCAGCTCCAGCGGTGTGATGGCGCTGGCCTGCAGGCTGTGCAGACCGGCCGCCAGCTGCGAGCCGGCCAGGCTGACGGCGCCCATCATGCACAGGGCGGCGGTGGAGGCCGAGATCGTCGCCGACATCAGCGAGTTGCGCAGCGTCTGCACCGCCACGATCTCGAAGCCCGGTTTTTCGGCCAGCGCGCGCACCCAGTCGGCCCGCATGCGCGCATGGGCCTCGCGCGCGACGCGGTGGGGCGCACGCCGCCCCAGCACCAGCACCCGCAGCTCATAGGCCAGCACGATCAGGCTGCCCAGCACCAGGCCGGCCCAGGTGCTCCAGAGCTCGCTGTGGCTCACGGGCGCCGGCCGATATAGCGGGTCACCCGGGCCAGCCCCTGGTGCCCCGGCCCTTCATCCAGCACGGTCGACACCTCTTCGCCCAGCTGCTCCGTCAGCAGGCCGTCGAAGTCGTGGCGCAGGTCGGCCAGCGTCATCAGCATGTCCGGGTCCTTCGGGCCCCCGCTGCTGTGGCGCAGCTGCTCGGGGTGAAAGCCCTCCAGCAACAGGCGGCCGCCCGGCTTGAGCGCCTGCGCCAGACGGCGGTGCAGCTCGGTGCGCCAGGCCGAGGGCAGGTGCACATAGACCAGCACCACCGCGTCGAAGGCCGCCTGCGGCGGCACCCAGGTGCTCAGGTCGGCCTGCTGGCTGGACCAACGGTCCGCCACGCCCTGCTCACGGGCCAGCGCCTGCCCCTTGGCCAGGCCGACGGCCGAACTGTCCACCGCCAGCACCGTGTGGCCCTGCAGGGCCAGCCAGACGCTGTTGCGCCCCTCGCCATCGCCCGGCAGCAGCACCTGGCCCGGCGCCCAGGCCGCGGCCTGGTGCTTCAGGAAGGCATTGGGCTGCAGGCCATACTTGAAACCCGGCTCGGCGAAACGTTCATCCCAGAATTGACTCATTGCAGAAACGGTTGTTGGCGTCGGGCTAATATACCCATGACCGTATATTGACGAGGAGCTGGACCACGATGACCACACGGGCGCAGATTGAATCCTTCCACGATCCGGTGACCGGCACCTTCAGCCATCTGGTGCTGGACCCGGCCACGCGCCATTGCGCGCTGGTCGATACGGTACTCGATTACGACCCGGCGGCGGGCCGCACCCGCACCACCAGCGCGGAGAAGCTGCTCGCCCGGGTGCAGGCGCTGGGCGCCCAGGTGGACTGGCTGCTGGAAACCCATGTGCATGCCGACCACCTCTCGGCCGCCGCCTGGCTGAAGGACCGCGTGGGGGGCCGCATCGCGGTGGGTGAGCACATCGTCACCGTGCAGCAAACCTTTGGCCGGCTGTTCAACGCCGAGCCCGGCTTCGTGCCCGATGGCCGCGCCTTCGACCACCGGTTCGCCGATGGCGAGGTGTTCCACATCGGCGAGCTGCGGCTGCGCGCCCTGCACACCCCCGGCCACACCCCCGCCTGCATGACCTACCTGCTGGAGGACGACGCCACGCCCGCGGCCTTCGTCGGCGACACGCTGTTCCGGCCGGACTACGGCAGCGCCCGCTGCGACTTCCCGGGCGGTGACGCCGCGCTGCTGTACCGCTCGGTGCGCAAGCTGCTCGCGCTGCCGCCGCAGACCCGGCTGTACTTCTGCCACGACTACCCCGCCGCCGGCCAGGCGCCGCAGACCACCGCCACCGTGGCCGAGGAGCGGGCGGCCAACATCCACCTGCATGACGGCGTGGACGAGGCCGCGTTCGTCGCGATGCGCCGCCAGCGCGACGCCACGCTGGCCATGCCCACGCTGCTGCTGCCC
>JAYSCA010000612.1:0-2183 GCA_041915165.1 Ideonella sp. | reverse complement strand
CTGTTCGATGGCCTGTTCATCGCCGACATCGTGGGCAGCTACGACGTCTACCAGGGCGGGCTGGACCTGACCCTGCAGGAAGCCATCCAGCTGCCGGCCAACGACCCCTGGATGCTGGTGTCCGCCATGGCGGCGGTCACCCAGCACCTGGGCTTCGGCCTGACGGCCAGCACCAGCGCCGAGACACCCTTCACCTTCGCCCGCAAGGCCAGCACCCTGGACCAGCTGACCGGCGGCCGCCTGGGCTGGACCATCGTCACCGGCTACATCGACAGCGGCGCGCGCGCCCTGGGCCACGAGCGCCTGGTGGCGCACGACCTGCGCTACGACCAGGCCGACGACTTTCTGGCCCTGTGCTACCGGCTGTGGGAAGGCAGCTGGGAAGACGGTGCGGTGCGCAAGGACCGCGCGCGCCGCATCTACGCTGACCCGACCCAGGTGCATGCCATCGCCCACGACGGCCCCTTCTACCGATCGCAGGGCGTGCACATGTGCGAGCCCTCGCCGCAGCGCACGCCGGTGCTCTACCAGGCGGGCACCTCGGGCCGCGGCCAACGTTTTGCCGGCCAGCACGCGGAATGCGTGTTCATCGCCGCCAACGACCCGGCCGCCGCCCGCGCCACCGCGGGCCGGCTGCGCCAGAGCCTGGTGGCCGCCGGCCGCCGGCCCGAGGACGTGAAGATCTTCGTGGCCCTCTCGGTCGTGGCCGGCGCCACCGAGGCCGAGGCGCGGGACCGCCATGCCGAGTACCAGCGCTACGCCAGCCCCGAGGCCGGCCTGGCCCACTTCGCGGCCAGCACCGGCGTGGACTTCGCCCGCTACGGCCTGGACGACCCGATCGACTACAGCGGCTCCAACGCCATCCAGTCGGCCGGCCAGACGGCTCAGCAGCGCGGCTGGACCACCCGGCGCCAACTGCTGCGGCAGTTCACCCTGGGCAGCCGCTACCCCACGCTGGTGGGCAGTGGCAGCCAGATCGCCGACGAGCTGGTGCGCTGGCTGGACGAAGGCGACATCGACGGCATCAACCTCAGCCGCATCGTCGTGCCCGAGACCTGGGCCGACTTCATCGACCACGTGGTGCCCGAGCTGCAGGCCCGCGGCCGCTACCGCACCGCTTACGACGAAGGCACGCTGCGCCACAAGCTGTTCGGCCAGGGCGACCGGCTGCCCACCAGCCACCCCGCCGCCGCCGTGCGCGGCCTGGCCACCCGGGCCAGCGCCAGGGCCGACACGGCACGTCCGGTGAGCTTCACCGGGGTCTGAACGGTGCTCAGGGGCGTGTCTGTCGCTTGCGTTCCCGCAGCATGAACAGGTAGAGCCCCTCAACCTTCTCACGCGCCCACGGCGTCCTGCGCAGGAACTTCAGGCTCGACTTGACGCTGGGCTCGAAGGCGAAGCAGCGCAAGGGGATGCGCGCGTCCAGGCCTTCCCAGCCGTACTCCTCGCTCAAGGCCGTCACGATGGCTTCCAGCGTCAGGCCGTGCAGGGGGTTGCGGGGCTGTGCCGGTGGCGGTGCGGGAAGGGATGCATCGTTCATGAAGCCATTGTCGTCGGCCGAGAAGGGGCGGACGGGACAGGGCCCTCTGGCTTCAGCGCGGAAGGAGCGGCGCCACAAAAGCCCTGGCGACCTGCAGATTCTCGTGGGCGAGCTGACGCATCTCCTGCGACAGAGGAACCGGCAGATCCTCGCTCACCGCCGCCGTCCAGAACCGTTCTGCCGCCGCGGCCGCGCGTGCCCACACCTCGGGCTGGGCGCCAATGCTGCCGACCTTGGGCTCGATGGGCGTCAGGTCTGGGTCCACGCCGCCGCCCAGCGAGGCGTAGCGCATCGGAAGAATGTCGTAGGCCGGCGCGACGCCTTGGTACTCACCATCCTCGCGGATGAGCAGCGAGATGTTCTCGAAGTGCCGGTCGTTGTTGCCAATGAGCTCGCTGAAGGCAGCCATGACATCGATGTGCCAGGCGTCCTCGGCCGTGAGGTAGCGCGCTTGCGCGCAACGTGCAGCGAACTCGGACCAGGAATCTCGCATGCCGAAGAACTCGTCGTCGACGGCACCGGCTGACAGCATGCCGACCCGGCCCTTCAAGCCGATGCGGTCGAAGCGCTGCACCTCCAGGAAGACATAACCCTCTCCCGCGAGCAGCTGCGTGCGGCTGGCGGGAACGCCGACCTCGGCCAG
>JAYSCA010000611.1:0-2184 GCA_041915165.1 Ideonella sp. | reverse complement strand
GGCATGGAGCCGGTGATCGTGGTGCGCGACCGCAAGAACGCCATCCACGTGCTGCTCAACCGCTGCCGCCACCGCGCCGCCACCGTCTGCGAGCACAAGAAGGGCAAGACCGCCAGCTTCGTCTGCCCCTACCACGGCTGGGCCTACGCCCTGGACGGCTCGCTGCGCGGCGTGCCCTTCCCCGAGAGCTACGGCGACTGCCTGGACAAGGGCGAGTTCCCGCTGGTGAGCCTGCGCGTGGAGACCTACAACGGCATGGTCTTCGCCACCTTCCGCGATGACATCGCCCCGCTGGTGGACTGGCTGGGCCCGGCCAAGAAGTGGATCGACCTGTTCATGAAGCAGGCCGGCGGCTACCCGGTCAAGGTGGCCGGCGAGCACCGCTTCCGCTTCCCCGGCAACTGGAAGATCCAGCTGGAGAACACCACCGACGCCTACCACTTCCCGCTGGTGCACAAGAGCTTCCTGAGCTCGATCGACGAAGAGACCAAGCAGGTCTTCGACTTCGTCAAGGGCCCGGGCTATGTGGAGGATCTGGGCAACGGCCACAGCGTGATGGTGATGATCCCCTCGCTGGTGGACCTGGAGGCCAACCTGGACGCCCCCATCCCCGAGCGTTTCGAGGAACTGGCCCAGGCGCTGCGCGACGAGGGCCATGACGAGCAGAAGGTGCGCCGCCTGGTGCGCGCCGTCGGCGGCACGGGCTTCAACCTGAACCTGTTCCCCAACATCGCCTGCTCAATGGCCTTCTTCCGCGTGCTGCAGCCGGTCTCGGTCAACGAGACCGAGATCCACCACGCGGCCATCGTGATGGACGGCGGCCCGGCGGTGTGCAACCAGGCCCGGCTGCGCCTGCACGAGCACTTCCAGGGCCCGATGGGCTTTGGCACGCCGGACGACTCGGAAGCCTGGGAGCGGGTGCAAAAGGGCGCGCAGGCCGGCAAGGACCTGTGGGTCATGGTCAACCGCGGCCTGCCCGGCGAGCGCGTGACCGAGGACGGCCGCGCCAGCGATGTCAGCGCCGAGACCGGCATGCGCGCCGCCTACCGCCAGTGGAAGAAGCTGATGACCGCCGAGTGAGCCTCGCGCCCGCATCACCTGCCTTCCCTCTTCACGCAACGAATTGCTTCACACCATGAACCTGCCCCTGCTGAACAGCGTCACCGCCTTTGTCTGGGCCGAGGCCGACATGCTCGACCACGGCGAATTCGCCGCCTGGCTGGACCTGTGGGTCCCCGCCGGCCAGTACATCGTGCCGATCGACCCGGACACCACCGACTTCGACAACACCCTCAACTACGCCAACGACAACGCCAGCATGCGCCGCCTGCGCGTGGAGCGCCTGACCAGCGGCGAATCGGTCTCCACCCAGCCGCCCGCGCGCACCGTGCGCTCGGTCTCGCGCCTGCGCGTCATCAGCCAGGACGGCGACACCGTCACCCTGCGCGGCGCCCAGGACCTGCGCGACTTCCGCAAGGACAAGTTCCACCAGCACACCGCCGATGTCACCTGGACCCTGGTCGCCCACGGCGACAGCTGGCGCATCCAGCGCAAGGTCGTGCGCATGATCAACTCCGTCGACACGCTCAGCGCGGTCGGCTACATCTTCTGAAGGCAGCCTCGTCATGACGAACATGCCTTCCGAAACGACGGCCCAGCCCATTGCGGTCGTCACCGGCGCGGCCGCCGGTCTGGGCCAGGTGATCGCCGGCGAGCTGCATGCTGCCGGTTACCGCGTGCTGCTGACCGACGTGGACGCGGCGGGCGCCCAGGCCGCCGCCCAGGCCCTGGACGCCAGCGGCGCGACCGCGCAGGGCCTGGCCCTGAACGTGCTGAACAAGGCCGACTTCGAGGCGGCCCTGGCCCACCTGAAGGCCGGCTGGGGCCTGCCGCAGGTGCTGGTGAACAACGCCGCGCTGACGCTGACCACCCCGGTGATGCAGATCAGCCCGGAGGAGTTCTCCCGCGTGCTGGACATCAACCTGCGCGGCTGCTTCCTGGGTTGCCAGGTCTTTGGCGCGGCGATGGGCGAGGCCGGCTACGGCCGCATCGTCAACCTGGCCTCGCTGGCCGGGCAGAACGGCGGCACCGCCTCGGGCGCGCACTACGCCTCGTCCAAGGCCGGCATCCTGACGCTGACCAAGATCTTCGCCCGCGAGCTGGGCGCCAAGGGCGTCACCGTCA
>JAYSCA010000610.1:0-2189 GCA_041915165.1 Ideonella sp. | reverse complement strand
CCTGCTGGGCCGGCCCTACAGCATCTCCGGCCATGTGGTGCATGGCCGCAAGCTGGGCCGCGACCTGGGCTTTCGCACGCTGAACCTGCGCTTTCCCTCGCACCGCCCCGCCGCCCAGGGCATCTTCGTCGTGCGGGTGCATGGCCTGGGCCCCAGCCCGCTGCCGGGCGTGGCCAGCCTGGGCGTGCGCCCGTCGGTGGAAGACGCCGGCCGGGTGCTGCTGGAGGTGCACTGCCTGGACTGGCCAGCCCACATCGCGCTGGAAGGCGGCTACGCCCGCCTGCTGCGGGTGGAGTTGATGCACAAGCTGCACGACGAACGCCGCTACCCCTCGCTGGAGGCCCTGCGGGCGAGCATTGCGCAGGACGTGGTGGACGCCACCGCTTGGTGGCGCGCCTACGGCGTCTGAACCGCCGCTGGCGGCCGGCCGCTAGAATCCGGGGATGCGCCCCGCTCCCCTCCTGGCCGGCTCCTGCTGCGAACACACCGCGGTGCGCCGGCAGACCACGCGCGACCGAATTCCGCTCGGCGCGGCCTGAACCCGGCCCCGCCAGCTCTGTCGCGCGGCGCCCGCGGCGCCGTTCCTCCCTTTTCGCCTGCCAGTGCGCGCCCCTTCCTGCGCCGCACGAGAAGCCATGACCGACAAGAAATCCGCCCCGAAGAACGACGCCAAGGACAGCAGCGCCTACCGCGCCACGCTGAACATGCCCGACACCCCCTTCCCGATGCGCGGCGACCTGCCCAAGCGCGAGCCGGGCTGGGTGAAGGACTGGAACGAGAGCGGCCTGTACAAGCGCCTGCGCGACGCCCGCCACGGCGCCCCGCTGTTCGTGCTGCACGACGGTCCCCCGTACGCCAACGGCCAGATCCACATGGGCCACGCGGTCAACAAGGTGCTCAAGGACATGATCGTCAAGAGCCGCCAGCTGGCCGGTTTTGACGCGCAGTACATCCCGGGCTGGGACTGCCACGGCCTGCCAATCGAGAACGCGATCGAGAAGAAGTACGGCCGCAACCTGAGCCGGGACGACATGCAGGCCAAGAGCCGCGCCTACGCCACCGAGCAGATCAACCAGCAGCGCGAGGACTTCAAGCGCCTGGGCGTGCTGGGCGACTGGGGGCGTCCCTACCGCACGATGGACTTCGCCAACGAGGCCGGCGAACTGCGCGCCTTCAAGCGGGTGATCGAGCGCGGCTTCGTCTACCGCGGCCTGAAGCCGGTGTACTGGTGCTTCGACTGCGGCAGCTCGCTGGCCGAGTTCGAGATCGAATACGCCGACAAGAAGAGCGACACGCTGGACGTAGCCTTCGAGGCCGACGATGCAAGTGCCGTTTACAGAACGTTCTTGACGGAAGATTCCAAGCCGGAAATCACGGCAGCGAGTCTGCAAGGCAAGAAGATCTATGCCGTCATCTGGACCACCACCGCCTGGACCATCCCGGCCAACCAGGCGCTGAACGCCCACCCCGAGCTGAGCTACGCCCTGGTCAACACGCCCATGGGCTGCCTGGTGCTGGCCGAGGACCTGGTCGAAACCGCCCTGGCACGCTTTGGCCTGGAAGGCCAGGTGCTGGCCACCGTGAAGGGCGAGAAGCTGGGCGGCCTGAACTTCCGCCATCCGCTCTACGACGTAGATGCCGGCTACCGCCGCCTGGCACCGGTCTACCTGGCCGACTACGTGTCGGCCACCGACGGCACCGGCATCGTGCACTCGGCCCCCGCCTACGGCCTGGACGACTTCAACTCCTGCGTCGCCCACGGCATGAGCTACGACCAGATCCTCAACCCGGTGCAGGGCAACGGCTGCTACGCGGCCGACTTCCCGCTCTTCGGCGGGCTGCACATCTGGAAGGCCATCCCGGTCATCCTGGAGGCGCTGAAGAACGCCGGCCGGCTGATGGCCACCCAGCCCATCACCCACAGCTACCCGCACTGCTGGCGCCACAAGACGCCGGTGATCTACCGCGCCGCCGCGCAGTGGTTCATCCGCATGGACGAGGAAACGCCCGACAGCCGCGGCGTGTTCGTCAAGGACCGCGCCGAGAAGACCCTGCGCCAGATGGCGCTGGAAGCCATTGAGCACACCTCGTTCTACCCCGAGAACGGCCAGGCCCGGCTGCGCGACATGATCGCCAACCGGCCGGACTGGTGCATCTCGCGCCAGCGCAGCTGGGGCGTGCCGGTGCCC
>JAYSCA010000609.1:0-2191 GCA_041915165.1 Ideonella sp. | reverse complement strand
CGCAGGGTCTTCAGGTAGAGCCGGTTGGCACGCACGGTCAGGTCACCGCCCTCGACCAGCGTCAGGCCCAGGTAGCGGGCCAGGAACACATGCTCGAAGTAGGTTTCGTTGTGCGGCCCCGGGGTCAGCAGCACCGCCCGCGAGGTCTCGCCCGCCGGCGACAGGCGCATCAGCCCTTCCATCAGCGTCTGGAAGCTGGCCGCCAGGCGCTGCACGTGCAGCTCGCGGAAGGCCTCCGGGAACTGCTGCGAGACGATCAGCCGGTTCTCGATCAGGTAGCCCAGGCCGGAGGGCGCCTGGGTGCGCTGCGACAGCACCCGCCAGCCGCCATCGGGGTTGCGCGACAGGTCGAACGCCACCACGTGCAGGTGCACCCCGCCCAGCGGCTCGGCGCCGTGCAGCGGCCGCAGGTACTGCGGATGGCCCAGCACCAGCGAGGGCGGCAGCAGCCCGCGGTCGAGCAGCACCCGCTCGCCATAGATGTCGGCCATGGCCGCGTTGAGCAGCCGGGCCCGCTGGGCCACGCCGCGCTCGATCGCCGGCCACTCGTCCGCCCCGATGAGCATCGGCAGCAGCTCCAGCGGCCAGGGCCGCGTGGGTTGGTCGGGGTCGTCGTAGACGTTGTAGGTGGCGCCGTCCTCGCGCACGCGGTGGCGCAGGCGCTCGACCCGGTTGGGCAGGTCCAACCAGCCCTCGACCCCGGAGGACTGGAAGAACTGCTGCCAGGCGGGCGCCAGCTCGGCCGAACCGGCGCCGGACGCGTTGACCCGTCCGGTCAGCTCGTCGTAATGGCCTTCGTCACCGCGCTGCATCGCCCCCTGGGCCAAGGCCAGGGGGTCGAGCGGCTCGTCGGACAGCAGGCTGGACTGCTGGGGCGGCAGCGGGACGATCTGGGGAACACCGGAAGACATCCCGTGATCATGCCTTGTCGGACCGGCGCCCGGGTTCGGGGGAGGCCCATCCTGACGGGTCATGTGTCACGGAAACATCATGTCCGGCCCGTCAGCGCCCGACCCTGCGCAGGTCCAGCGTGAACGGGAACTCCAGGCTGCGCTCGGCCTCGGCCACCACCATCTTGCCCGGCGTGTGCCCAAAGGGGAAGAAGCGCGCCAGGCGGCGGCTCTCGGCCTCGTAGGCGTTGACCGGGAAGGTGCTGTAGTTGCGCCCACCCGGGTGCGCCACGTGGTAGCGGCCCCCGCCCAGCGAGCGCTGGGCCCAGGTGTCCACCAGGTCCACCGTCAGCGGCGCATGCACGCCGATGGTCGGGTGCAGCGCCGAAGGCGCCTGCCAGGCCCGGAAGCGCACGCCCGCCACGTACTCGCCCACCCGGCCGGTGGGTTGCAGCGGCAGTGTGACGCCGTTGACCGTGACGCGGTGGCGCGGGTCCACCAGGCCGCTGACCTTGACCTCGATGCGCTCCAGCGAGGAATCGACAAAGCGCACCGTGCCGCCGGCCGCCCCCTCCTCGCCCATCACATGCCAGGGTTCCAGCGCGTTGCGCAGCACCATGTGGACGCCACGGGCGGCGATCTCGCCGATCTTCGGGAAGCGGAACTCGAAGTGCGGCGCGAACCAGGCACTGTCGAAGGCATAACCCGCCAGCTGCATGTCCTCGATCACGTCATCGAAGTCCATCTGGACGAAGGTGGGCAGCAGGAAGCGGTCGTGCAGCTCGGTGCCCCAGCGCACCAGCGGCGCGCGGTACGGGTCCTTCCAGAAACGGGCCACCAGCGCGCGCAGCAGCAGCTGCTGCACGATGCTCATGCGCGCATGCGGCGGCATCTCGAAGGCGCGCAGCTCCAGCAGCCCGAGCCGGCCGCTGGACGAATCCGGCGAATACAGCTTGTCGATGCAGAACTCGCTGCGGTGGGTGTTGCCGGTCACGTCGATCAGCACGTTGCGCAGCGTGCGGTCCACCAGCCAGGGCGGCATGTCCTGGCCGTAGACGCACTTGTTGCGCTCGATCTCGCCCAGCGCAATCTCCAGCTCGCGCAGCTGGTCGTTGCGGGCCTCGTCCACCCGCGGGGCCTGGCTGGTCGGGCCGATGAACAGACCCGAGAACAGGTAGCTGAGCGCCGGGTGGTTGTGCCAGTAGGTCAGCAGCGAGGCCAGCAGGTCCGGCCGGCGCAGGAAGGGGGAATCGGACGGCGTGGCGCCGCCCAGCACGAAGTGGTTGCCACCGCCGGTGCCG